>CAXGOF010000154.1:0-4344 GCA_964011335.1 uncultured bacterium | reverse complement strand
CGGGTTTAGTAGTAAAATTGCAGTATGCACCAACTCGCCGTCAAGCGCTAACCAATCAACGGGCTGCTCAAGCATGGCAATAACCACTATCGGCGCATCCGTAAATGCGTCGCTTGGTGCACGCGGATGTGGCAAGGCAACCCCCGCCGACAAAGCTGTGGACGCCAATGCTTCGCGCTCGATGAGTTGCTGCAATAACGCGGTGCGGTTTCGATCTTCGGTCACGGGCGAAAGTTCAACCAAGATCGAAAGCACTTCGGCTGGCGTGTGCCCAGCCACGTTGTGTAAAATAGCGCCTTTAGCCAACGCCGCCGACAATGGCTTATCTCGCAACGCACGAATATTTTGCGGCTTCTTAAACTCATTGCGGACCCTCAAGCCTTGATTACGGGCCCACTGCTGTAGCTCGCGCTCTTCGAACAAAAACTCACCGCTCGGGCGCACCATTCCCAAGCGACCCTGGCGAGCCCAGCGCTGCACGGTAGCCGGAGAGACTCCTAGCTTTAACGCGGCTTGGTGTAGGTCGAGTGGCATTGGTCAAATTCTAGCGCCGCGAAGTTAAACTGTCTGCAGTGGACATCCCCATCGACCATCTTGAACAACGTGCCGCAGCCGCCGGGCTTGCTGGCATACCAACTAAAGTCATGGCCGGAGAACGCCTTAGCCTCGAAGATGGCGTGGCAATGTACAAAACCGATGATGTCACACTGTTAGGCCTACTAGCCAACCATGTCCGCGAGCAAATGCATGGGGACATCTGTTACTACAACGTAAATACCCACGTTAATTACACAAATTACTGTAATCAGATGTGCGATTTTTGCGCATTTCAACGGCGTCCGGGGGACGAAGGTGCTTATTGCATGTCGCCTGATCAGATTGAGAATGCCGTCAAAACTGCCAACCCTGAGGCTACCGAAGTCCACATGGTTGCGGGTGTATGGCCAGCTTTAGGCTATCCATACTTTTTAGATATCTTGCGCGCGGCAAAACGTGGACGTCCTGATATTCATGTAAAAGCGTTCACTATGGTCGAGATTGACCAAATTGTAAGGCTAGCAAAAAAACCAGTGGCCGAAGTACTCGCTGAATTACGCGAAGCCGGTTTAGATTCGATGCCCGGTGGTGGCGCTGAAATTTTCGCCGAACGCGTGCACGAAGAATTGTATCCGCGTAAGCTTAGTTCTAATAATTGGGTGAAGTTAGCAAAAGAAATTCACAACAATGGTTTCAAGACCAACTGTACCATGATGTACGGCATGATCGAAACCATCGAAGAACGCGTCGATCACCTACAGCGCCTACGCGACTTACAAGATGAAACGGGTGGCTTCCAAACTTACATTCCACTGGCATTCCATCCTGACAATACCAAGCTCGAGCATTTAGACAAGCCAAATGCTACTGAACGCCTGCGTTCGATTGCGGTTGGCCGTTTATTCTTAGACAACATACCGCACATCAAGGCCTACTGGATTATGCTTGGTCTCGAAGTGGCACAGGCGGCACTCACTATGGGCGCCGACGATTTAGATGGCACGGTATCGCAAGAGAAGATTTACCACGAAGCCGGCGCCTCTACACCGCAGCAACTTACTCGTGCTGACATTCACAAACTCATTCGCGAAGCTGGACGCCGTCCTGTTGAGCGCAATACCGTTTATGACGTGATTGCCGATTTCAGTGACGAGAGCGATTCGTTTGAGAAATGTACCGTATAGGCACTGTTCCCTACCAAGTGGCGCGGCCTTTGACCCAAGGCTTGGCCGAAAATTGCAATGTCGACTTGACAATCGCTACCCCCGCGGTGCTTGCTGAAATGTTGGCCAATAACGAACTCGACTGCGCCTTGGCGTCGTCAGTGCTAAGCCTCGGCGACAGTGATTTACACATCTGGGCAGACGGGCCGGTCATTGCTTCGGTCGGCCCGATTAAATCCGTGCTGCTGATGTTACGCCCCGGGTGTGGTTCTTTGAGCGAAGTGAAAAGATGGTCCGCCGATCCAAGTTCACGAACCGGACGAGCATTGGCCGAGGTGATTTTACGCCAGTCAAAGATTGAAGCGCAAATGGTCGAAGAGTATTGCAATGACCCATTTTCTGCCGATGTAGATGCCGTGCAAATTATTGGCGACCCGGCGCTTGAGGCCGTTGCTGAACATACTGACTGGACTGTTGTTGATTTGGGCACAGAGTGGCAGCGCCTAACTAGCCTGCCTTTCGTGTTCGCCGGATGGCTGTTTAAGGACACCGTGAAGTTTACTGAAATTGCCCCTCTGCTAGCTGTTACCGCGAAATCAAATTGCGCTGACTACGAAAATTCTGGTTTGTATTATCATTTGGATGTGCAGCAAGTCGAGCTGTCCCTTCAGCAATTCGCGCAATGGATATAGTCCTAGTAAGCCCTGAAATACCGCATAATAGCGGGTGCGCTGCTAGGTTATCGGCCGGTTTGCAAGTACCGCTGCATTTTGTAAAGCCCCTCGGGTTTTCGCTGGAAGACAAGTATTTGAAACGTGCTGGTTTAGATTACTGGGCGATGGTTGAGTTATATGTACACGATGATTGGCTAGCGTGCTTAGATAAATTATCCACGAGTAGCCCTCGCCCAATCAACGAGCGGCTTCATTTGCTATCGGCGCGCGGCGGTAAATCATTATTCGAAACGCAATTCGCCGAAGATTCCATTTTGGTCTTTGGTTCAGAAACTAAAGGGCTGCCTGAAGAACTCATGAGCGCCTACCCTGACAACCGTGTTTATATCCCGATTGACAAACGTATACGCTCGTTAAATTTGGCGAATGTCGTTTGTCTCACGGCTTACACAGCCATGGTCTCAGCCGGCATGCCCTTACCTGACAATGATGGCAGCCACGAACGCGATTCACGCGCTGATAACGGAATCCGTCCTAGTGATTTAGTTTAATTTCTAACTAAAGCTTTTCTTGGTCGTTATCACTGACGCCAAATTCGACCAGTACCGGGTAATGGTCTGACGCGCATTTCAATTCAACACCGTGAAGCGAATCAATGATGTCAGCCTTTAGGATTGCTGACGCCAACGACTTTGTACATAGAGCAAAATCGATACGACTCAAATACGGTTTTTTATTGTACGTATATTTCTCAGTCCCCGCACAAGCATCTATGAGGCCTGCATCTATAAAAAACTTCACGGACAACTGATTCTTACTCTCGTCCATTTCTAGCACCTCATTGAAATCACCGGCAATCACCGCGCGATAATTAGGGTCTTTATCTAGCTCAGCTTGGATAATAGACAAAGCTTTAAGGGCTTCGGCTTCACGCTTGACATCGGATTTCTCGTCACCATGCTGTGATTTGAAATGCACCACATAGACATCGGCATCAAACGCGCCGCCGATGCTTACTCGCAATAAATCTCGCCCGAAGCGACGCGTAACACCCTTGGCATCAACGTATTCGGAGTGTCGGTATGAAGTCGCTGAACGAATGGGCAGGCGCGTCAACAAAGCATTATCGATGCCACGCTGATCGTTACCTTCAAACAACACCACGTCGTAGCCAAGGCCTTTCAAGTAGCGCTTGTTGAAATCCTCGAGCACGCCACGGTTTTCCACCTCTTCCAAAGCGACCACATCGGCGTTTAAAGCGTTAATGGCCGTCGCCAAGCGCACTTTGCGTGATTCGGTCGTAGGGCGTGTGTTGCCTTCGTTATGATAAGGGTCATCATGCTCATCGAATAAATTCTCGACATTCCAGGAGATAAAACGCACGCCGTTTTCTAATTTAGCGCCTGTCGCAAAACCACCAGTCACCGGGGCATTCGCCGCCACCTGCGTACCGTCCGTGCACCACACAGCTTCTGGACGCTGGATAATGATTTGCAAAGTGCCTTTATATTTCGAGACTTCTCCACGGATTTGGATTTCGCGACCTAAGAAGAAATCTGCTGGCGCAACGCGAAAATCGCATGCTGTCGATGCGAAAATGATAGCTTCAAATTTTCCCTGCCACTCTACATCAAAATTAATATGTGTCACTTTGCCTGAATCATAAGTGCGGACCACTTGGCCCTGCACTACCAACTCTTGGCCGACATGCGCTTCAGTAACTGCATCCCATTGCACGACATCCTGGGCGGCCACGGCATTGCTTAATGCAACGAAAATTATAAATAGAAATTTATTCATCGGCCTGACTCTTTAACTATTTCAGTAACTCGGGCCATCGCATCATCTGCGGACATCGCCTCTTTATTATCACTATCACTACGTAAGCTAAACTCAACACCACGCTCGCCCGCATCACGGCCCACGGTGATTCTTAAAGGGACGCCGACTAAATCAGCATCCTTAAACTT
>CAXGOF010000153.1:0-4446 GCA_964011335.1 uncultured bacterium | reverse complement strand
CCGATCTGGTGTTACTCGCGCTTTCTTGGTTGACCGCAGTATTTTATCCTGGTGACACTTTAGCGCGGTTCCATATACAGACTTCACAACTCAGCACCTTCGGCGACGAAGACGATTTAAGCGACGAGCAGTTTGATCGACATGCGCAGTTGCAGCGACGCACCATTCTTAGCATCGGGTTCGGCGACTACCTACGTCGCCACGTCGAGGACTTACGAGGGTGTTTCCCTAGCGGCCACGACCGTCACCGCCTGCAGCAGCTACTCGACTTAGCCTATCGTTTCGATGCGCTATCGGACAAGGATGCACTTGGCTTTGTCGAGTTCATACATACCACTAAGGTCAGCGATAGTTCGGCAACCAAGGTGCGCTTAATGACTATTCACGCGGCAAAAGGTTTAGAGTTCGATGCTGTAATCTTGCCCCAAATGAACGATAGCTTAATTGGCAATATCCACCGCCAAATTGCGGTCGGCTCGCGGCCAAGTACCACCGCACCTTACTCGAACTTATGCGCCTACCCTTCGGCAACGCATGCTGAATTAATTCCAGAGCTCGCAAAGCTTGAGTCCGAGTTGAAAACATCACGCGCTAGCGAAGCTCTGTCATTGATGTATGTCGCCTTAACCAGGGCTGTCGAGCGCATTGAGGTGATGGTGCCTCCTGCCAGTAAATCTGGAGCTACCGATCGTGTGAGCTGCCTATTGCGCAACGGAATAGACTGCGTGGATTCCGACACCAAACTCCTTTTTCCCGACAATGCCGAATTGTCTTTGAAATGGCAGCATCCACAAAGTGACCTTAACAGTTGGGCGCAAGATGATATCCAAGAGATCGTGGCGCAACCGGAAAAGGCGTCACCCTTCACAGCCAGCAAAACTCCTCGGTTATTAAAGCGCGTTGCCCCATCACAGGTTGGTGTTGGCGATTACCTCGGGGCAGATATCCTCGGCGAATTTAGTCAAGCTGCGATGACGCGTGGCTCAAAGATTCATGCTCTACTTGAGGACTGTGAATGGCTTGAAGATTTCACTACGGACGACAGCGAGCTGCAAGTCATGCTAGCGAAAGAGCATGTTCGCCAGAAATTGAACCGGCCGCCTGTTGGTGATTTTGAAGTTTGGCGCGAGCGCAACTTTAGCGCATTAATTAATGAAGGAGACAGTAGTTATATCTTACGCGGGTGTTTCGACCGAGTTGTTATTCAGCTCGACCCTGATGGCAAAAAAGTTGCAGCAGAAATCATTGATTACAAAACGGGGGCCATCAACGACATCAGTCGCGCGAAGTACCAAGCGCAGCTCGAGGAGTACTCGAAAGCCCTGCAGCTACTACTCGACCTCGGTGTCGAAGACATCAGCTGCTGCTTGCTCGAACTCGATGCTTGAAAACCCTATGTCGTCACCATCGTTGTAGCATGCGATCACTCCAGTGGCGGTACTCGCTAAACTGATAAATCCTGAATTGCGGGCGCTACTTGACTTCGATATCTTCTCACGCGGCCCAGCCATTCCTTTGCGCGGGACGGCCCTTGCCACCCACCACACTTCGTCCTCAATAGTGTGCAGCCATGCCGCAACCGGTATTCCTTCTGGTAAATAAGCGATATCGGCTCGACCTATGGTGTTTTTCGCAGACAGTATCGTCACCAGTCCAAACTTTTTCCCGCCCCCATTCGATTGCGAGATTTGCAAACGGGGTGTACTCCATTGTTTATTGCAGTAAGTTAAAGCCGCAGTGTGGCGCCCCAAACTTGCAATTGCCGGCCCATTAACAGGGCAACCGTTTGGTTTCCATTCATCGAGAGAAATCGGCTTAGCTCCGCTAAAGCTATCGGGTTCGAGAGGGTTCCCTCGAACGTAATAAATATCACGCTCTTCGTCGTCGCTGCGGTCGCGAAAGGTAACCACAACGTTACCGCTATCGAATATTTCCGCATCCGTATCACAACAGTCACAAACCCTATCATCAAGAACAAATTCATCGCCGAGGACGCCATCTGCGTTGATAACCAGACCCATCAAGGATGTTTGATAAGCGTCCTCGGTACCGAATGCACCGCCTTGCAGCCAGATTGCAAAGAAGCCGCCCAATTTCAGTGGCACCAAAGACACAAAACCGTGCTCGGCCCCTTCCTGGTCTTGGTGCAACCATTTCGCTTCGGTGTAAGCTGCTCCGCTTTCCCGCGAGAACATATATTTGATTCCGTAGCCATGCCCGTTACTTTCAAGCCAAGTAACGAGACTGCTGTCGTCATGACCGAGTGCAAAGCGTGGTCTATCTGCCCAATTGACCATCAGATTTTTGCTGGCACTGATTAGAGTGGGAGGCGTAAATGCGCCGTTTATCAAACGCCGCTGCTCAAGTCTGGTTATTTTATTTTTCTCAATAAAGTAATTAACGTACAAGACGTCACCCGCTTGAACAATAGTTGGATATTTAGCACCCTCAATAGTCAGCTCTGGCAACTCAACTATTGTTATTCGAGGATTTTTAATTTCATGGACAGGATTTGCCACCTGCAGCAATGACAATGCACAACCGAAGACAAAACTCATTTTTCCAAATCACTCGGGGTAAACGCATCGGGTAATAACTGCCCAATAGCAGTCGTAGCGACGTCGATGCTGCCGCCCATAATCACGGGCACGCTGTCGTTTGCGGAAAATTCATGGATGACTTGTCGGCAACCACCGCATGGAGCGACTGTACCCTCGACCGCAGCCCAGACTGCTACCTTGGTAATCTTTTTACCACCTGCAACAACGCCGCCAGCGATTGCATTGCGCTCAGCACATACACTCAAAGGGTATGAAGCATTCTCAACGTTCACACCTAAACTAACACTGCCATCGTCCCACAGCACAGCTGCGCCGACCGAAAACTTAGAGTACGGGCAGTAGGCGTTGGCAGCAGCGCCCATGGCCTTGGCGAGAAGTGCAGAATCTTGCATCTATAAACTATACTCTAGCAAACGCTCGTATGCCGGCAAAGCAAACTCAAATAGTTCCTCTAACTCAGAGGGTAGCTCGCCGACCTTAGGCACATGCGCATTCCAGCCGCTAGTCTTCATCACTTTGTCATACCATGCGGGAGCCCAAACACCGTAGCTACTGTGACTGCCTACTGGCCAGTGCATCATTTGCTCTTCAAACTCGATGTCTAATGCAGCGCACAATCGTGGCAACATCGCGTGCGGGTTGGCTAGCAATTTTGTCGACTCGACAACCACTGGGCGCTTACCCTGCTCAAGCAAACGCTCAAACAACTGCAACTGCTGCCCATAGGCAATATCGATGCGTTCAAGTTGCCCCAAGTCGCTCAACAATGATGGCAACATTTCGCGAGGATGCCTAATCAAAAAGGCATGAGTCGTGTTATCGTCATCGATGAAGGACAGATCTTCGTCGCCGAACAAATGGTGTGCCATATGTTTGACATATTGGACGGGCTTATCACATTCCGCGCGCAACACGCCGTCAACCACTGCGGCTACCGACTGCGCCTGCGACGCCATCACTTCGCCACGCATCGGGTGCAATTTACCGCTTCGTTTTAAGTAGTAAGCATAAAGAGGTTCGTCAACTCCCACGACTTGTGAGTGTTGACAAAAACTTCGCAGCAACGCCGTCGACACCGTGCGTGGACAGGCCCACATTGCGATGCGTTTAGTCGTAGAAGCCATTAACTTTTCTTTTTGCTTACTTTCTTCTTGGTCACTTTCTTCTTCGTAACCTTTTTCTTAGTCGACTTCTTCTTAGTAGATTTCTTCTTAGCACCCGCTTCGCGCGGCTTAAATTCAAAGCCATGGCGACCGTTTGGCTTGCGCACTAAGCGCGCAGTGAAATTACGTCCCTTGCGAGAAATAAAATCTTCAATCCAGTCAGTGTGCCCTTCCTCGCCAAAGTACGGAATCAAGTCCGCGCGCTTCATCTCTCGTTGACAAATGGTACGCGGAAATTTAATCCCTTTTGGTTCGCTAGAAACAAAGTCCGTAACCGTTTCAATAATCATGCCCTTACCTAGCGGACACTCAACGAACTCAGACTTGTCGATTTCGTAAGATATCTCTTCCTGGCCAACAGCGCCTTTCTCGTCGTCAGACTTAAAGTTTTTAACGGGCTCAAACTCGAGTTTGTTTTCGTCATCGACTTTTATTCTTCCGGCATAAGATTCGCCGCGCATGCTAACGAAGCCTTCAATAGGACCAGAGTCGCGCTCATTTAACAGGCGAGTCGCAAGTGGACGATTAATAAAACGTCCCCTAAATTCTTTCCAGATAGTGTAACCACAAGCATCAGGCTCTACGGCCTCAATTTTAAAATCTTCTTTCAGCGAATCGCCCGGGGCGATAGCGTTGACTAATGGCAGTAATTCGGCGATGTAATCATCTACGAAGCTAATGCGATTAATCTTGAAGTTAATATAGCCATTCGTACGCTTGAG
>CAXGOF010000152.1:0-4490 GCA_964011335.1 uncultured bacterium | reverse complement strand
ACAAACGTACTTCGGTTTCGCCGTGCGCGTAATGCAGTTCGGTAAGACCGCCTTCATCCATGAGGGCGAGTAATTCTTTAACAAGTTTTAAATCCAATGGTTTATTTGGTTGCGGGGAGGTTCGAGAAACCGAGACCCCTATTTTGCACGATACAGACCACTATTTCCCCCTGATTTCTCGAGAAGCCGTAAATTCTCGATAGAAATCGATTTATCTAAGGCCTTAGTCATGTCGTAAACACTAAGCGCAGCGACTGATGCTCCGGTCATGGCCTCCATCTCAACACCCGTCTTCGCATAACAGCTTACACTACATTCTACTATCAATCGCGGTTTGCCGCTCGGGCAGGCATATATATCAACCTCAACCGCATCTAAGGGCAGTGGATGGCACATGATGATCAAATCTGCTGTGCGTTTAGTCGCAGCAATACCCGCCAAGCGCGAGCATTCAATGACCGCCCCCTTAGGAGCATTGCCTTCCAAGACTGCGGAGAATAGGTTCTCCGGGAAACGAACCTCGCAGCCCACTTTAGCAAAACGCGCTGTCACCTCTTTGCTGCCGACGTCGACCATGCTAGCGGCGCCATTTTCTTTTGTATGGGTTAATTTAGGGGAAGATTTCATTTAATGTTTCACGTAGTTATACGTAGTATAAGTTAACACTGGCAATAGATTAACCTCACCGCCACCAAATAATGTTAACTGCAGCTTCCATTTTCTTAGCCACCTTGCTTACTAGCCTACAGCAAGACCCTATCTCTGATTTAGTCGCTAATGCCGAGAAGTCAACACCGGCGCAAATTTTGCTGCTGGCCGACGCACTTGCTCCTAGCCTGGACGCTAAGCAATTAGTCGATGCCGGCAAGAGAATATTGACCGCGAGCCCTAAAGCGATGCTCGCCTTAGGTCAGTTGCAAACTCATACTGACGCACCCTTGCATATCGAAGATTTAGCGACTCTGCTACATCCGAACTTCGGTGAACTTAGCCAAGCTGTGCTCCGCATATTCAGCAACGACGCTTTCTACGATAGGCAACAGCCGGCTACTGCTTTGCAGGAATGGGCGGCATCCTTAGCGATAAGCAATGTCGACGCATGGACTGAAGCGCAATTATGCCTTGCCAATAACGCGCCTGCCGCTTTACGCCGCATTGCCCTACGCGAACTCCGCAGCGCGTGTTATGACGCTGAGAATCCGGATTTGGCGACACTTGCTATACTCGCATTAGCGCGCTCTTCGTCGCCAATAAGCCCCGATGAGGTCGCCTTGCTGAAAAAGGTCTCCGAAGGAATCGACTTACATGCAACGCATGCCCAGTCTTTACTTGCCGGATTACAGCAAGAGCAGTTGTTTCGCGACAAGATAGATTCTTTAAACAAACTTTTACGGGCCAAACCGAACGTATCCCTGTCAAACGAAGGCAGTGACGAACTCGATTCTTTAAGAGAGTTGCTAATGCGTATTGAACGCCAACATATGGAGGGCAAAAATTATACGCGTCAAGAATTAATTGGTGCTGCCGCCGACGGCATGCTGCATTTACTCGATCCACACTCATCCTATTTTTCAGGTGACGAATTCAGCGATTTCATGTTTGGCATGACTCAAGAATACGGCGGTATTGGCGCGTATGTCCAGACCATCGACGGTGTCTTCACAATCACGCGCCCGATTTACTCTGGCCCAGCTTATGGCGCAGGACTGCTCAGTGAAGACCGCATCATTACTGTAGATGGCTGGAGCACTATTGATCAACCCAACGACGAAATCATTAAGCGCCTCAAAGGTCCTCCGGGGACAACCGTCAATCTCGAAGTCGTTCGACGAGGTTGGTCAGAGCCACACTTTTATGATGTTATACGTGACCGAATTAAGATACCTGTTGTGCGCAGTGACCTCTTGCCAGGCGGTATCGTTTACATAGAGTTAATTAGCTTTTCATCTGACGTTGCACAAAGATTGTTCGATGTTATTGCTGATGCAAGAAAGCAAGGGCCCGTAAAAGGCGTGATCTTAGACATGCGTAACAATCCGGGTGGTTACCTAAATGAGGCGGTTGACATTTGTGATCTATTCTTACCTAAAGGCAAATTGATAGTAACAACTAAGTCACGCGCAGAGAGTGATCGCCAATACCGCACGCGTGGGCGAGCATTCATTCCAAAAGACGTGCCGCTCGCCATCTTGATAAATAAATACAGCGCGTCCGCTTCAGAGATTGTTTCTGGTGCTTTGTCTATCCATGGTCGCGCGATCACTATTGGCGAACGTACTTTTGGCAAGGGGTCTGTACAAAACATCTTCGAAATGAATACTTCTACTGACGAGAAGTTCGTAGACACTGACAAGGGTGCTGGCAAAAACCGTATTCACGATGACTGGGAAGAATACACCGATAGCAACAATAACGACAAATACGATTATGGCGATCGTGTAAAACTAACCATCGCCTACTATTACTTGCCTGATGGTTCGACTATTCATACTTTACGCGATCACCTGGGTAAAGTGACTAAGCAGGGTGGCGTCTCTCCTGACATAGAATCCGCTTTCGAAGAAGTACCGTTTATCGAGGCGAGAGAAATATCGCACTTACTTGAAGATGAGCAGATTCAAGATTACGCAAAGTTGTTGTTCGAGGAGCACCGCGAGCGAGCAGTCGAGTTAGCTATTAACGATCATCATAATCTTGAAGAATACCCTGAATGGGACAGCTTTTACGAAGGCCTCAATACCGAATTAGAAGGTGATGACATTCGTCGCTGGGTACGACGTTATTTGCGGACGCGCGTTTCTGATGCGCGAGGAGAAGTATTTCCAGGCAATGGCTTTGTTGGCGATTACGTAGAGGACCCTGTTCTGCTTCGTGCTATTCAAGAATTATTCAGCAACCTCGAACTAGACATTGCTAATGTTAGCGAATACGCCGATATAAAGGCCAGTAACGGCTAATCGCTTAACACTGCCAGCAAGCCGTTGCGACCAGCTGCCGCACCCTGCCGGCGATGGCTGAATATGCGGTTGTCACTGCCGCTATCGATGCCACTAACCTCAATGTTGGTAGCTGACAACCCAGCAGCTAACAATTGCTGCTTAGCCCATTTTGTAATATCCACCTGCCAGCGGTCACCATCACCTTGATATTTGGCAGTAGCTGGACAGTCCACAGCAACTTCGGGTCCTACCTCGTACGACACTGCGCTAATGCATGGAGCAATACCCGCACAAATCTGCTGTGAGTCAGCTTGAAGGGCGACCATTTTGTCGATGGCGACTCGCAGAATATTTGCCTGTAGGCCACGCCATCCGCCGTGAACGACGGCAATCATTCCCGGAGCAGACAGCAACACCGCTGAGCAATCCGCCACAGCCACGTAGAGTGGCAAACCAGGCGTAGTCGTTATGAGTCCGTCACAATTAGGGATAACGGTTGATGGCGACGATGCACCACGCCCCTCTAGTTGGTCGTCGACAACCACAACATTGTTAGTGTGAGCCTGCCCACCTACGACAAGCCGTTCTGAATTCGCGCCCAAGTATGCACACCATGATTTCCTGACAGCCGTTGCTGCAGCAATATCGCGCCCGCCACTGAAGGCAAAATTACCTTCGTCGCTTGCGTTACGAGCGCCAAATACGTGGGCGCAGCTGTTAGAAGCAAATTCATCACTACGAAAGCAGAAACCAACGAGTTGTTGGAGCTCAACTTGCCTCATCAATAACTGGCTTGCCGTCTTTCATTACTGGGCGGACAAACTCGGCATAAAGCACCCGTGAAACCGCTACCACTGGCACTGCCAGAACGAGCCCGAGAATGCCGAGCAAGGCGCCGCCACAGAGAATGGTAAGAATAACTGCGAAATCTGACAGCCCCAGCCCTTTGCCTACAAAGCGCGGAATAAGGACATAAGCCTCAACGACTTCAAGCACCACATAAATAACTGCCGCAACTGCAAGGCCGCTCATTCCGCCGCCAACGATTCCGCCATCGGCAAAACCTACTATCGCAAGCAATACGAATCCGACTAAAGGCCCAAGTACTGGCAGCAGCGATAGCGCGCCGACCGAAACTGACAGAGAGTAAGCACCGGGGAAGCCGAGCACACCCAACACGCCCCATGTGATTAACATTTTAACTATTGCAACCTTAACACGGGCCACCAAGTAATCTGTCGAGATTGCTTCTATCTGAGGAAGAATGCGATCAAATGACGGATACCATGAAGCTGGTAGCTCACGCCTGATGCGCAGCAACCAAGGACCGCCTTGCAATAAAAAGTACAAGAAGATCGGCAGCAAGACCATACTCGAGACAATGCCAAACATGCCACCAAAGAAAACGACTAAACCGCTAGCTGCTGTTTTGAGTTGCAAGCTAGTCGCTTCAACAAACTTTTGGGGCTCGAACATCGCCGGATCAAACATTTCTGCTGCCCACAACGGAAGCGATGCATGCCATTCATTGAACTGCACTCGCAACTGAGT
>CAXGOF010000151.1:0-4567 GCA_964011335.1 uncultured bacterium | reverse complement strand
CGATGTTTACCTTATTGCGCATCATCCACAACATGGCACTGCGTTAATGGGACCAGTGATGATTGCTGGTGAGTCACAAGTGCTGAACGTGCCTTTGATCGCGGATCAAAGTGTCTCGGGCACAGTTGTTGACGCTGATGGCAAGCCGATGGCAAATGTCGGAGTGCAAATTAAAGGGTCCTTGCCACGCGATAATTTTTCTGAGTCGCGACTACCAGAGCGTTTCTTGGGTATAGATTCTTCGTTAACTAACTCAGAGGGAGCTTTTGTTTTTGAGAATTTGTATCATAACGATTTCGAAATTATGATCTATCCTACGGGTAAGCCAGCCGTGCTCAAGCGCGGTGTTAAAATCGGGGATGCACTCGAAATACGGGTAACTGAGTAATGATTTCACAGTGGTTGCTAGAGCGTCGGCAAGGTGTTGAGCAGTACGATGGGCAAATAGAGGCTTTTGTGCGTGGTGTCACTATCGGCGAGATTAGCGACGCTCAAGTTGGCGCGTGGCTGGCCTTTGTCGTTTGTAACGGCATGACGGATGCCGAGACCATTTGCCTGACGAAAGCGATGGTGGATAGTGGCGAGAAACTCGACTGGAGTGGCATTGATGGTCCTTTTGTTGATAAACATTCCACCGGTGGCATTGGGGATAAAGTTTCGCTAGTGTTGGCGCCGTTGTGGGTGAAGATGGGCAAGAAAGTACCGATGCTTTCTGGACGTGGCCTAGGTATCACAGGTGGTACTTTGGACAAACTAGAATCAATCGTTGGTTTTAGTACTGAATTGAATACGCAAGAGCTGCGTCGGACTTTGCAAGACGTAGGTTGTTTTATGAATGGGCAAACCCCAGAGTTGGCGCCTGCCGATCGTATTCTTTATGCGATGCGCAATGAGACACAAACCGTGCCCTCGGTGGCCTTGATAACCGCATCTATCTTGTCAAAGAAGCTGGTCGAAGGCATTGAATCGTTGGTGATGGATGTCAAGTACGGTAGTGGAGCGTTTATGAAGACGCGCACCGAGGCCGAGGTGCTTGCCGATTCTATTATGCGTGTTGGTAATGGTGCAGGTGTAAAGACTACCGCATTGCTTAGTGATATGTCGCAGCCTTTAGGGCACGCAGTGGGTAACGCCCTTGAAGTGCGTGAGGCCGAGCAGACTTTATTGGGCGAGGGCCCGCAAGATTTAATAGACATCGTTGCCGAACTCAGTGGTGATGCCGAGCAAGCTAAGCGCATTTTGGCAGACGGCAGTGCTTTCGAGGTGTGGCAACAGCTAGTAGCGGCGCATGGTGGCGACTTAAGTGTTGCCTTGCGCGGCAGTGAAGGAGTTGCACAACAAGATTATTGCGCAGAGCACGATGGTGTTGTAACACGATGTGACGCTGAACAGATTGGCCTAGCGGCATTTGTCCTGGGTGCAGGCCGAGAACGTGCCGACGCCGCGATACATCATGGGGTAGGCTTAGCGGTGCACTCTAAAGTGGGCGACCGCGTTGTTGCAGGTCAACCGCTTGTCTCCGTGCATCATGTAGACAAACATCTAGATAAAGCGTTGGCCTATGTGGCAGCTGCATATGACATTGCATAGTAGTCCCATTGATTCCGATTCAGAGCTCCTCACTAAAATGTGGGTGCTCGGTGATGGAGAGGATGGGTTCCTTGACTTGGCCGACATCCGTTTTGACTTTAAGCGCATCACTGTCGCTCAACTGGCGCATGTGAATGAAGGTGTAGTTGCTTTTACCGCGACACTGCCAACAGCAGAGATGGTGCGTTCGGTTCTCGCTACATCGCGTGTGCCTCTCGTGAAAATAGGAGTATGGGAAAGCTGCGATGTCTACGATGCCGAATGGACAACGTTACCATCTAAAGAAAAGATAGATGCTTTGATGCGTGTTTTCGAGATTGAAACCGTTGTGGAAGCAGTTGTCGTTGCCGATGAAGTGTTTCCGGCTAGCACCAGTAAACGCGTCCATGTCGACGTGCAACGTTTTCTCCCTTATGCCACGATATCTTTTTTCGGGCTAGCGGTGGTCGCTGTTTGGTATGCCGTTTACTTGTCAAATCCGCAAGAGCAAATAGCTAATCAGGTGGTCCTTGTCGACCCGTTGCCCATCATTGAACAACTGCCCCTATCGCTGGAGGCCGAGAGTTTCGAATTGTTGGTAAGCGCAAAGTGGGTGATGCCACAACTGCAGCAAACCTCTGATTACAGTGGCAAGCTGCACTGGTTGGTTGCGGATAACAGCACTGTGCTAGATGGCTCACGCATTGCAACGATTGACCTTGATGCCGATTTAATGATGTTAAGTACAGCCTTATCGTTTAAAGCCCAGGTCCTCGCTGATTCTTCCCGGCGCCAAAGCGAATTTGATGCAAGTTATCAGGTGCAGTTACGTGATATAAACATTTCAATTCGTAATAGTATGCGTGCCATTGCTCAGCTAGAAAGGGACCTAGATGAACAAGCGCGCAACTTGCAAATAATGAAACTGGAGGCCGCGCAGAACGCGCGTAGTTTTTCTGAGTTGAAGCCTTTTGAAAATGATTTACAGCTAGGACAGTTGCAGCGCGAGAAGCTGGTTGACGCATTAGGCCTGTTGAAGTCGCAGAAGAATGCTGCTGAAAGTGATGAAGTTAATTTTGAAAGCGATGCCATGTACTTGTCGTTGCTAGCGAACGCCGATGATTTTATTGAGCTGGCTACGCGGCCTTTGGCCGTAGTAGATGTTTATGCGCAGCAAGATGGCGTGGTCAAACAGTACGCAAGGTCTAGCGATCAAGTTTCGCAGGGTGGGCTCTTGTGCGAGATTGATAACGTCGACCTCTCGCACTTTACCTGCTCCATTAAAGAAAGCGATCATCACCCAAGTTATCGTCAAGGACATTTCTTTTTGCGACTCGATGACCAGCGCGAGTATTTGCTCGACATCCACTCGGAAACATGGAATCACGGAGTTTTCTCCTATAAACTAAAGATGGACGTCATCCGTCATAACGAAGTATTTGACGATCTAGACACTAGCCTGAATTATGACATCATCTTCAGAACACAATAAGCCGGTCAGCCTTGGTGCAAGTGCCGGCGATGTCGTTATTGATTTTGTTAACGGTAAGTTAGATTATCGCCGCAAGTTTGGCGGGGGCAAGAATCAAGCTTTGTCGAAAGCGGTTGGCCTGCATAAAGCTAAGCAGCCACTGCGAGTCTTCGATGCTACAGCGGGACTTGGTCGTGATAGCTTTGTGCTGGCATGCTTGGGCGCGACAGTGTTGGGTTGCGAGCGTCACTCACAAGTGTTCTGTGCTTTGCATGATGGTTTGCAGCGAGCGTTAGTCGATGCTGAATTGCGCGAGTTGCTCGATGGTAGGCTGTCCTTTATACAGGGTGATGCCATTGAGCTGTTGAATAACTCAACACGGGGCTTAGCCGCAGAATTTAGGCCGAATGTGATTTACCTCGACCCTATGCATCCGCGACAAAAGAAGACGGCGCTGGCCAAAAAAGATATGCGCATTTTCCGGGAAATTGTCGGCAGCGATGCTGACCAGTACGCATTACTTGAAGCCGCGTTGGGTTTCGGCGCAAGTAGGGTGGTCGTTAAAAGGCCTTCACACGCCGGACCATTGTGTGATGCAGTTAGCCACTCGATAAAAGGCAAGACTATACGCTTCGATGTATATATGGCGCAAAGTTAAACTATGCACCCTGACATGGAAAACGCCACCTTAGATTTAGATTTGCTACAAGTGCCTGAACCATCCGTGATTCGCGAATGGGCGACTGAACGCGGCATTTTAATTCTGGCTCACAGTTACCAGGATGGGTTTCTACAAGAGGCCGCGCACTTTGTAGGCGATAGTCTCGAGCTGGCGCGCAAAGCAGCGGCGGCCGATGCTAAATCGATTTGCTTTTGCGGTGTGCACTTCATGGCCGAAACGGCTAAGTTACTTTGCCCTGACGCCAAAGTATTTGTGCCCGATTTGGGTGCCGGTTGCTCGCTTGCTGATTCATGCAATGCCGAAGACCTCAAGCAGTACCAGCAGCACTTAACTGAAAAGTTAGGCCAGCGTCCGACAACGGTCGCTTATGTCAATTGTTCTGCGGCAGTAAAGGCATTGTGCGATATTATTTGTACGAGTGGTAACGCGCGGGAAGTAGTCGAATCGATCCCTGCTGGCCAGCCCATTTTGTTTGTGCCAGACAAGCATCTCGGTGGTTGGTTGAATGAAACCTTGGGCCGTGAAATGATCCTCTGGAATGGCGCTTGCGAAGTGCACGAGCTGTTTTCTGTTGAGACTCTTGACAAAATGAAGGCCGAATACCCGGCGGCGAAGGTCATCTCGCACCCCGAATGCCCGAAGCCGGTTCGCGATGCTTCTGATTATGTACTTGGCACCGCTGGCATGTTGCGCTTAGTTAAAGAGTCATATGGTGAAACTTTTATCATTGGTACCGAAGCCAATATGATTTATCGTTTCGAAAAAGAAGCGCCGCAAAACACATACTTAGCTGCACCGGGTGCGTCATGCGCTTGTAATCTTTGCCCATACATGCAAATGAATAC
>CAXGOF010000150.1:0-4568 GCA_964011335.1 uncultured bacterium | reverse complement strand
GGCTGTCGGCGGTTGAGAAACTCACTATCGTCAGTGAAGCGCTGGCGCGTATGTGCAACTCTTGGCATAGTTGCTGAAAGCCTTCTAAGGGCAGCGCTGTAGGGAGAACAACGGGCGTAGGCGCTTGCTGGACGAACAACGATAGCAGCAAACCCAGCATGACTTAGAGGTCTTTAGATATTGGGTACTGAACACCAACTAAGCTTGCCGCCGGCGCATTACGCTGGTTAAAATCTGGCATAATCAAACTCTGCTCGTTAAAAAGCGCGTTGTTGGTTTGATGCTGCTCTTCATAGTAAGAAGCCACTTCAGCCAAACTCATTAAACGAGTGTTCTGCGGGATTACTAACTGTGTCGGTGGTTCGATGTCCTTGAGGTTGTCGGGAATATGGATATCGGATACTGCCAACCCACCATTAGTACCTTCAGAGGCAAAGGTGTTAGTTGAAGAATTGCCAAAGCCGTCGGTGATTAAAACAACTAGCAAAGAAGCTGCGAGGCCCGCTGCTAACATCAGAACTTGGCGTCTCCAATTTTTAGCTACCGCCGGTAACTGCGCGTCGATCTCACACCACAACGATTCGAGATGAGCACTGCCGATTTCACCTTTAACATCGAGCAGAACACTACGTGCATCAGCGTAAGCGTTATATTCTGCTTCACATAACTTGCAGCTGTCTATGTGTTCTTCTAGCTGTCGCGTAAGAACTTTATCTGTTGCGCTATTGCCAAGATCGTCGCCAACGTAGAGCGGCAAAAGATCCACTGCTGAGTTACATTTCACAGTGCGCCCCCCGATGATTCAGAGCCAAAACTGCGCTCCCACTGCTGCCGGAATAATTTACGAGCATTATGCAAACGCCAGCGTACGGTTCCAGGAGTAGCACCGATTTCTTCGCCGATTTCGGAACAAGACATCGATTGGAATTCTCGCAAAGTGAGCACTTGACGGGATTGCATAGGCAAACTTTCTAGAGTAGCGCGCACCATTTCAAGACGCTCTGCGCGCGAAGCCTGATGCAATGGTCCCTGTGAAGTTGTTTCGTAGTCGCCAACCAACTCGCTAGTGCTACCCGGAGTACCAGGAGCCATACGACGCACGCGATCAATGGCATGATTGCGCAGAATACGGAAATACCATGCTTGAAAGCTTAGTTTAGGGTCAAAACGATTACGTGTATCGTAAACCTTCAAAAAAGCCTCTTGCACGATTTCGCGCGCGATCTCGAGTGAGCGCACATAGCTTTGCGCAACATGCACTGCTTTACCCTCGAGCCTTTCGACTAACAAACGAAAGGCATCACGCTCGCCTTCGCGAGTCAGCACAAACAAATCTTCGTCGGTTAAATCATGCCACTGCGACAATGCCTCATTAGCGTCAGTTGACTTATCGTCACTGACGTCTGAAAGCAAACGCAAAGCAGAATCGTCCATATATACTAGTTACGAGAAGATTCGTCAGATGTTGGCGAAAAATCAGTTTTTTCTGCGTTATTTCGCGAGGCATCTACATTATCTGCTGCACTTGCAAGCACTTCATCCGAGAACGCGGCATGCTGGCGGGTGATGTTGCGGAACTTGTCGTCGCGACGACTTAGCAGTTGCTCGGTAGTCAGCGCGCTCAGTTCGGTCAGGCATCTATCAATGTAATCTGCAACCGCTTCAATCGCAGCCGCTGGGTCGCTATGCGCCCCACCAACCGGCTCAGCAATAACATTATCGACTATGCCAAACTTGAGCAATGACTGTGCAGTCAATTTCAAAGCCTCAGCGGCCTCTTCTTTACCATCGGCACTTCGCCACAAAATCGATGCGCAGCCCTCGGGGGAGATAACCGAATACCATGCATTTTCCAGCATGGCCACTTTGTCAGCTACAGCAATGCCCAAAGCACCACCAGAACCGCCTTCGCCAATTACAATCGAAATAATAGGAGTTTTAAGAGAGAACATGCCGTAGATGTTCTCAGCAATAGCACGCGCCTGGCCACGCTCTTCAGCGCCGACACCAGGATAAGCACCCGGCGTATTAATCAGGCACACAATCGGAATACCCATGCGCTCTGCCAATTCCATCTTGCGTAAAGATTTACGGTAGCCCTCGGGATGAGCCGAACCAAAATTACACGACAGACGATCTTTGGTGTTTTGCCCCTTACGCTGCGCAACAAGCATGACCTTATGCCCACGAATGGTCGCCAGCCCAGTGGCCATCGCGCGATCGTCGCCATAAAGCCCATCACCGTGCAACTCAATAAAGTCCTCGCACATGTTATCGATGTAATGCGTAGTCAGCGGCCGTCCAGGATGACGCGCGACCTGCACACGCTCCCATGAGCTAAGATCAGCGTAAATCTCGGTAGTCAGTCGCTGCAAACGGTCTTGATAGAAATCTATCTCTTCTTTTAAATCATGTGAGGTACGTGCCGCCAAATCTTGCAACTCAAGCAGGCGGCTACGGACGTCCTCAATAGGCTTCTCAAAGGGTAATGCCGTGAGAGTCGCGATGTTCTTTTTGTTCTTTTTAGCCATAAAGCGTTGAACGTGCTTGGTAAGCACTAGGGTTACTACTAGAATACACTAAACTTAGCCCCAAAGACTACCAAAAATATGAATCAAAACGCTTGGCGTGTCCAACTCGAGCTTCTACCTAGTCGCAAAGACCCCCTCGGTGGTGCTGCCACCGCTACCCTTAATGACTGCGGAATGAACTTAAACAAAGATTTGCGTGTCGGGCGTGGCTACTTATTGCCACCACAGCTCGACCGCCAACAGGTTGAGAAAATAACGACTCGCTTGTTGTCGGATAAAGTAAACGAGGTTACCACTATTGTTGCCCCAGATGAAAAGCCACAAAACGGCACTTCACTTCTAGTGCGGCGGATGGCCGGAGTTTCGGATCCCGAAGCAGAAACCGCAATGCGTGCACTTGAGCTACTCGAAATTAACCTGCAAGGTTTGCGTCTCGAAACTTATCGCAGTTACCGTTGCCAAGAAGAAGTCGACTGCCATGCTTTCTTAGAAATCGGTGGCGCCGAGCTCGCAAATCTTACCATCGAGGAGGCCGTCCTTGCCGATGGCGATTTGGCTTTGCATCCCACCCCTACTCCGCTCCAATCTTCGCGACGCGAAGTTGAAGTGCGCCATTTAAACCTGACACAACTTGAAGAAGTGTCGCGCGATATGTCTTTGGCGCTTACCGGAGAAGAGATACAAACCGTGCAAGACTTCTTCAACGATATCGAGCGCGAGCCGACTGATGCCGAACTTGAAACTTTAGCGCAAACCTGGTCCGAGCACTGCAAGCACAAAACACTCACTGGCCCCGTTGACTTTAAGATGATTGATGACGACGGCAATGTGGTCGAAGAGGCTCATTACAACAACTTGCTAAAAGAAACCGTCTTTGCGGCTACTGAGACTTTATCACCTGAATGGTGCTGGAGCGTTTTCAAAGACAACGCCGGTGTCATCGCACTGACCGATGAAATCGGCATTGCCGTAAAAGTTGAGACTCACAATCACCCTAGTGCGCTCGACCCTTATGGTGGTGCGGGCACAGGCATTGGCGGATGCATCCGCGATATTCTCGGCACAGGTAAAGGCGCCCGTCCGTTCGCGTCTACCGATGTGTTCTGTGTAGGCCCCAAGGATATTGCCGAATCAGATATTCCGCCGGGAACCATGCATCCCGAGCGCGTTCTTGATGGCGTGATTGCTGGTGTGCGTGATTACGGTAACCGTATGGGCATTCCAACTATTGCTGGCACTGTGATTCGACATCCAGGCTATGTGGCTAACCCCTTGGTTTTCGCTGGATCTATCGGTGAAATACCGCGCAAGTATGTCGACAAAGCGGCAGTGCCTGGCGACTTCATTGTTGCCTTCGGTGGTCGCACCGGACGCGATGGCATTCACGGTGCAACATTTTCTTCCGAGGCGCTGCACGAAGACAGCGAGTCGGTTGATTCCGCTGCTGTACAAATCGGCGACCCTATTACCGAGAAGAAAGTTCTTGACGTTTTACTAGAAGCACGCGATGCCGATTTATTTAATGCAGTGACCGACTGTGGTGCGGGTGGATTTAGCTCGGCTGTTGGCGAAATGGGCGAAGAAATTGGTGCCGAAGTGGACCTTGATAATGCTCCGCTAAAATACGCGGGTCTCGACTACTGGGAAATCTGGATTTCAGAAGCCCAAGAAAGAATGATTGCTTCGGTTGCGCCAAAAAATTTGTCACAGTTGCAGTCCATGTGTGACAAGCACGACGTCGAGTTAACCGTGCTCGGCACCTTCGCTGATCACGAACGTTTGGTTTTGCGTTGGCATGGTGAAGTTGTTGCCGACATGCCAATGGCTTTCTTGCATGGTGGTGTCCCCCAACCGCTTAACTATGCCGTTGCAAGCTGCCCACCGCAAAATGCGACTGCGTGGCCGGAAGAATTTGACTGCGAAGCATTGTTGCTTGATGTCTTAGAACATCCCTCTGTCGCATCAAAAGAATATGTGGTGCGCCAATACGACCACGAGGTTCAAGGTGGCACGGTACTTAAGCCCTACCAGGGAGCT
>CAXGOF010000149.1:0-4630 GCA_964011335.1 uncultured bacterium | reverse complement strand
AAATAGCATAATCTTCAAGGCCAGCCACGAAAATAGCTCCTGTCGAAACGGCTGTAATTCCGACATAAGGCAATAGACGCGCAAAAATCGGCCATGGCGATCCCAAGTGTTTCGCGACCACTACCACCTTAATAATGAACTCGACAAAAGCCGTTATCGCGGACGCCATCGCTGCTCCTAGAATGCCGTAGGCAGGTATGAGGAGCAAGTTGAGCGCCAAGCTTGAAGTAACAATAACGCCACCAATCATCGGTGCTTTACGCTCGGTGTCTTTGTAGCCAAGCATCACAAAGCCAATTGGGCCGCCAATGCAGTCAAATAATACAGCTATCAGTAACACCTGCAGCATCTGGCCTGTCGTACCGAGCACTCCGTTTTCTGGGCTACCGTTAAGGTAGTCGGCACCGAAGAAATTAGAGATGTTATCGGCATAAAGAAACACCACTGCGGCTAACGGAATTGCCCAGAAGCCTTGCCAACGCACTGCGCGGGAATAGGTTTGACGGACGGCCCTTACATCTTTGCTATTACCCGTTTGCTGTGCCATGCGCGGAAACAGCGCGGTGTTAAAAGCAATGGTAATGGTGTGGAAAATGATAGCCACGCGCACGGCCTGCGCATAAATCGCTCGCGCCACATCGGCGTCGGCGGCGACCCCTTCGACCATACTGACGAACAAAACTCCTATCAGCAAAATATCTAAACGGTTGCGTAACATACGCAACAAACGAAAGACTGCAATAAACCCTGATGACTTAATTAGGGAAAAAGCATCTCTCAACTTGGCGCTAACGATCTCACCGTTAAGCAAATCCTTTTCCATTAACGAGCGCATAACGCAAGCACGCAAGCTAGATCCTATATAAAATCCGACGAGTACTCCAAGCACTCGCAAATGTTGTGGCAAGGTGTAAATTGCAATCATCGCCAAACCAGCGCGCAATAAGCCCGTTAGTATTTCAACAACTGCCGGCTTAGCCATGCGCTCGTGCGCCTGAAACAACGAATCGCAAACCGATCCAATCGCATCGGCAAACACTACCATCATAGTGATGGCGAATAGCACAAAATGCCACTCCACGAATTGCTCGCGCATGTATTGCTCAAAGAATAAATAACAGCCCAGAACGACAGTGGCTATCAAAGAACCTACGATTACCGCCAGAATGCCATCGGCGTAATACTTGGCTGTCAACTCTTTAGCGCGCGCAACCTCGCGCGTAATTACTAGCGGAATGCCGAAGGACGATATCATGCCGCCAAAGAACAAAAAAGTCGCCATCAGCGAGTAGACTCCGTTTTCGGTGGTGTTCACTTGACGCGCGAGCACCATGCCGAATACCGCATAAATAGCGATGCTAAAAAATTTAGCTACGGTTAACAGCAGCGAATTCTTGGCGATTAAACTCAACTAAAAAGTGGGATCAAAGTATTGCGCAAACGTTGAAACAAATCAGCAGTCGCACGAGTATCGCGCAAACAATACTCGGCTATGTCGTCATATTTACCAGCCCGCGCTTTGGCCGCCACCATGCTGCCGTCCATCTTGCCTTTTGGCGACTCTACTTCGAAGCGGCGACACCAATAATCTAGCGAATATGATTCGCGCGCTGCACCTTGGAAGTTTAGTATTTCCATTAAGTCGCAATGGTCTTTAATACTGTAACGGTAGCCAGTCAATTGACGCGTCGGAGCGACATTAAGCATTGATGAACGCGTCATTAATACTGGGCCGTCGTAACCGCGTCCGTTGTAAGTAACAACAGTTCCCCATTCGGCGGCAAGTTTCCAAAACTCGCTGAGGATTTCACGTTCGTTGCCGCGGAAAACTTTGGTGCCAGGGATGTCTTTGTAGTCCTCCCATTTGCAGCCCGAGCCGTGTACTAAAACCGCTCCTTGATCTTTGGCTAGATTCCAGATGCCAATCGATACCACACGACCGACGCCACGAATTAAAGCCAAGCGGTTCTGTACGTCTTCTTTACCCTTACTCGATTTGCGCGATAGCAAATAGTGGCGGGTTGCCTCATCAAGCTCTTCCCATTCAAGGCCAGCGACCTCAATATCAAAAGCCACAATCGGCGACCGCAAGCCGTCTGGAGTTGCAGTGTTGTTACTCATCGTCCACATATCCTAACTGATTGAGGTTATCGATAAACACCGCGTCAAGACCTTCTCCGGGGACCAACGGCGTCGTAGCCTCGCGAAAGCCCTGGCGGTAATCAATGCCCGCAAGCGGTGGATGATTAGCAATCCACTCGTCAGTCATGAGATAGCGCAATGTCTTCCCTTCCATGTAACTGCCTGGCGCTAGCGACAGCAAATCAAGCATAAATGGCGCAATGTCATAAATGTAACCGACCTTACGCTTGCCTAGTCCCAACAACCCCTGCTGCTTAACTCCCGGCCCCGCCAAAATGAAAATTCCGGGGGGGCCCTCTTCGTGCGCGCCAGATTGCGGGTGGCTAGGGTTAGTGACATTCGCCGGCCCCATGCCGTGATCAGAAATAATTAAGAACCGCGCGTTCTTTGGGGCGTTCGCAACGACCTCGCCAATCCATTCATCTACCTGCATATAAGCTTTATCGATATGCCCACCAATTTTATCGCTCATCTCTGTAGGTACAGGATATTGAAAAGCCTCAGGCTCGCGGTATCTCCAGAAAAAGTGTCCGGCTACATCTGGCAAGCCCAAGTACAACATGCGCAAATCGGCGCTGCGCCCAATGTTTTGCAGGTTATTAAATATTTTTTGGTGAGTGCGGTCGGCATGAAATGTACCACGAAATAAAATATCACGCTGAAAAGGCACTTTCCATTCAGGCGATATAGTACCGAAACGCTTATTGTATTCCTTCACCAATGGCCCCTTGGGCTTGCCCTCGTCAAGCAACGGATTGATGTCATTTTGCAAAGAATTCGGATATGTCAATAACGGAATACCCTCATCCCAAAGCAAGGGCTTCCAGAGGATGGCTGCCTGCACTTGCGCGGCATAAGAGGCGACAATGCGGCCGTTATCGATTTCTTCTGCCGGCCATGAAACCCACCACGCTACCGAATCTACGTCACGACGATTGTCGGCGGCGATATTCCAGACAGCTGGCACTTTGCGGCAATTGGAAGTGAAAGGCAAACCATTGCGCAGCATATTACCTTGTTCATCTTCTTCAGAAAAATTCGGAACGCCATGATCTTCGGCAAGCACACCAGTGGCTATGGAAGTCCATAGTCGTGGTGAATAGGTTGGGACATCAGTGAATAGTTTGCCGCCGACACCTTTTTCTATTAGCGATGCTAAGTGCGGAACCTTGCCGGCGCGTATTAGCGGCTCGAGCACAGGTAGAGTCATACCGTCGACCCCGATTACAATTAGCGGTGCCTCATCAAAATTCGAATGAGGAGGAGGTTGCTTGGAGCATGCGAGTGCCAGCAACGGCAGGCAGAGTGTTAGTTTTAGCACAAATTAGTCTAACTTAACGCCAACCTTTTTACGTCGCTTTGCAAGTCGGTTTCGTAATATTAACCAACCAACAATGGTTAGTAAATATTGTGGTATTAACACTCTAAAGTCGGCTTGCTGTTCGCGCTCGAAATTAACTGAGCAGCCGCCTGGGATATCGAAGCCCTCACCGCCGCCCCGAAGATTGCTACCTTCGAAAGTGAATCCACCCATCACTGCGCCCTGGCCGGATGCGGTAATTATTTTTAGAGCGTAATTACCTGATGCAGAGTTGTTAGCAGTGGTTGCCTTTAATTCAGCCGCCGAAACAATAGATGTTGCGGATGCCATCTTGCCACCGAGACCAGTGACTGGATCGACACCAAACCAGACTTCTGTTACACCCTCAAAGCCGCCGCCGAATAAATCGACGATGGTGCCCCCGCCTTTAGGGCCTTTACGCGGGGTGAAGTTGCTAATGCTAGGATCAGAAGTGCTAACGAATTCGAAGAAGTCACTGACCACTAAATCAGGTGATGCCGGGTTTTCGATTGTCAATTCAACAGCTCCGAGAGCGTGCGCCGGCATTTGGAGATGCACTATTTTCGCGCTCTTAAAAGTAAACGCTACCTGCTGGCCATCAATGTAGAACTTTGAAACCTCGTTGAAGTTGTCGCCGTTAATAAACACATGAGTACCTCCTGTAGACTGACCTCTAGTTGGCCATGATTGCGTGAACACTGCTTGGCCGGTGAATGCGATACCTTCGCTCAGCACTGTCTGTTGGCCATCAGGATTGTGGACTGCTACATCAACTAAAGATAATGGCACAGCAGGAGTGACTACTGACAGAGTATTGCTGTCGATGAATGTTACTTCATCAGATTCGTAACCACCAAAGAGGACGAATGCTCCGTCCTGGAAATTGGTTCCGGACAGGGTGATGGTTTCGCCGCCTGCAGTAGAAACTTTAAATTGTGAAACTGCTGCTAGATTCGGCGCTGGCTGAATAACCTCTACCACTCCGGGTGCTGTTTCGAAATCGCCATTTGGCGCCTTGATATATAAATTGTAAGATGCCACCATCGCCGCCGAATTGGCTGTTATTGTGGCGCGAACGTAACTTGAGTTACTGGTAATATTGCTAATGATCAGCTCGTTTGTCTTGGCAACCATGGTGGCGCCTAC
>CAXGOF010000148.1:0-4700 GCA_964011335.1 uncultured bacterium | reverse complement strand
CATCTGTCGCAGACTCACGGGTGTTGAATTACCAAGGTTATATATTTTATAACCTTCACAGCGCTCGCAAGAACGATAGATACCATCGACAATATCGTCAATATAGGTATAGTCACGCGCGCTCAGCCCATCACCGAACATAGGGACTTTTTTGCCGGTGTCCACTAGGCTTATAAACTTTGCCATGGCCATTTCTGGTCGCTGCCTAGGGCCATAAACTGTGAAAAATCGTAACAGAGTCGTTGGAATACCGTGCAAATGGCTGAAGGTATGACACAAGACCTCACCCGCCTTTTTACTCGCAGCATAGGGCGAAACGGCTAACGAAGTCTCTGCTGACTCAGCAAATGGCGGGTTATCGTTTGCGCCGTACACACTAGACGATGAGGCCATCACAAAACGCGTGTCCGTTGTCTGCTTCAGCTCCTTAAGCAAATTAAGCGTGCCGCGCACATTGACCTCAAAGTAAGCTTCAGGATCTACGATAGACGGGCGCACCCCCGCCTTCGCTGCCAGATGTACAACGACATCAAAGGTATGTTCTGCAAACAAATCGGCAACGAGTTGTTCATTGAGGATGTCGCCCTCAATAAGTTTAAAGTTCGAATTGACCTGCAAGCCTTTAAGGTTATGTCTCTTTAGCTTAACCGAATAAAAAGGGTCAAAATTATCGAGACCAATAACTTGGCACCCTTCATCAAGTAGCCGCTGCGAGAGACTAGAGCCAATAAAGCCGGCTGCCCCAGTGACGAGAACCTTCGAAAACTTTTTAGTTGGCAATGGACTCATTCGACAGTAACGGATTTAGCGAGGTTGCGAGGTTGGTCAATATCACGTTCAAGAAGCAATGCAACTTGATAAGATAATAATTGTAGCGGGATGATTGTAATAAGCGGCGCCAACAATTCTGGCACTTCTGGCACATCTATCATGAAATCTGAAGCATCTCGAGCAACACTGTCGCCACTTGAGGCAATCGCAACAACTTTACCGGAACGCGCACGAACCTCCTGAATGTTTGACAACATTTTTTGGTAGGTGCGACCAGTGGTGGCAAGAGCCACTACTGGAAAATTCTCGTCAATAAGAGCTATCGGACCATGCTTCATCTCGCCTGCAGGATAGCCCTCGGCATGAATATATGATATTTCTTTAAGCTTAAGCGCGCCCTCAAGAGCGACTGGGTGCTGCAAGCTGCGACCCAAAAACAAGCAAGATTTAACCGTTGCTAAATATTTAGCAGCAGCAGCAATTTGCACGCTCACTTCAGGACGGAATGAGGCGTCGAGATTGACGCGCAAATGCCGTAAGTCTTCGATGAGCTTGCGACCGGCCGCGGCATCTATCGTACTGTTCGCGCGTCCGATATGAATAGCGAGCAGGTAAAGAGCTGTTACTTGACCGAAGAAAGCCTTGGTAGAAGCAACGCCAATCTCAGGTCCGCAGTGTGTAAGAATAAGGTGATCGGCCTCACGCGCGAGCGTCGAGCCTTGCACATTACAAATGCCTAGAACCTTTCCTCCTCGGCGTTGCACCTCGCGCATCGCTCGTAAAGTATCTGCGGTTTCACCTGATTGTGAAACGACGACGGTTAAAGCATTGTCTTCTTCTAACTCTGGAGAATACAGAAACTCAGAGGCATTCAAGGTTTCGCCCGGAATGCGTGCTAGTTCGGCCAGCATCTGCTGACCAATAAGCGCGGAATTCTGCGAAGTACCCATCGCCATAAAGCGCAGTCGTTTTATGCTACGCAAATCGTATTGCGAAAGACCAAACTCTGGCTCGAATTCAATGTCACCTTTTTTGTCGTTGCAACGATCAAAAGCAGTACGTGCTAAAACCGCAGGCTGCTCATGAATTTCTTTGAGCATAAAATGCGGATACCCACCACGTTCGGCTTCTTCCGGGGACCAGTTACAGTAGTAAAGGTCGCGCTCGATAGGCGCCCCACTTTTATCAAACAACTGATGGCTGCCTGACTTCAAGACTGCCGTCTCACCGTTTTCTAATATCAAGAACTTTCGAGTTAGGTGCAACAGAGCCGGCATGTCTGAAGCGGCGAAGCGCCCCAATTCACCTACGCCAATAACGAGTGGACTATCCATGCGCGCTACGACTAAGACGCCTGGCTCGGCGGCAGCCATAGCCACCAAGCCATAAGAACCAGATGCTGCCTCTAATGCCGCACGAACGGCACCGTGTAAATCTTGACCCTGGCGCATGGACATGGCAATTAAGTTGGCCAAAATTTCAGTGTCGGTATCGGTGCTAAAAGCATGGCCACGAGCTGTTAGCTCTTGGCGTAACTCGAGGTAATTTTCGATAATACCATTATGCACAATGACCAAGTCCTTGCGGTCGTCACAATGCGGATGAGCGTTGCGATCAGCAGGCGGGCCATGTGTAGCCCATCGCGTGTGTGCAATGGCTTGGGTCGAACTCGGCAGCTGATTCTCTTGCAGCTCTTTTTCAAGGTTTGCAATCTTGCCCATTTTACGGCGAATATCTATAGCTCCATCGTGTAAAACAGCCATGCCCGCTGAATCATAACCACGGTATTCGAGAGTTTTAAGGCCGGCCAGAACATCAGCACGAACATCGCGGGAGCCACAGACGGCAGCAACAATCCCGCACATTTATCGCTGCTCCTTTAAAACAGTTTTAAAGTAGTCCAGTGACATTTTGAGACCTTGCTCTAGAGCAATAGTTGGCTGCCAACCTAGCACCGCTTTCGCCTTAGAGATATCCGGACGACGCACTAGCGGGTCATCTTCGGGCATAGGACGAAACTCAATAGAATGTTTGGAGCCCACAACTCTATTGACCGTTTCAGCGAATTCTAAAATAGTCATCTCAACAGGGTTTCCAATATTGGTTGGCAAGTGCTCATCAGACATCATCAACTTGAAGATACCGTCAATCAAGTCATCAACATAGCAGAAAGAACGCGTTTGCATGCCATCGCCATTAATCGTAAGTGGCTCGCCAAGGATGGCGTTGCACATAAGTGCCGGCACCACGCGTCCGTCGTTGAGCCGCATACGCGGGCCATAAGTGTTAAAGATACGGACCAAGTGAGTGTTTAAGCCATAAACGCGGTGGTAGGCCATCGTCATTGCCTCAGCAAAACGCTTTGACTCGTCATAACACGAACGTGGACCGATCGGATTTACGTTACCCCAGTACGACTCGACTTGAGGGTGTACCAATGGGTCGCCATAACACTCTGATGTCGAAGCCTGAAGAAAGGCTGCATCTTTCACTCTTGCCAACTCAAGTAAGTTCATGTTTCCTTCGGAGCCTACACGCAGTGTCTCAAGCGGAATCTGCAAGTAGTCTATTGGTGAAGCCGGAGACGCCATGTTATAGACATAATCCACATCGCCGTCGACGGTGAAGGGCTGTACGATGTCCTGCTCAATCAGCTCGAAGTTAGCGTTGTCAGCAAGATGGGAAACGTTACCGCGGCTTCCCGTTACAAAGTTATCAATAGCGACAACCTGAAAACCTTCGGCAAGAAGACGATCGCAAAGGTGAGACCCAAGAAAGCCAGAGCCTCCTGCAATTACAGCGCGTGGCATGTTATTCATTTAAGAAAGTATCGAGGTATGAAGTATCGAAATCGGCTTCGACGAACTGCTGGTCGTCTAAGATCGCAATGTGCAAGGGAACAGTTGTAAAAACACCCGGGCCGTCAACGATTACCTCGCCCAATGCGCGCTTGCCAATACGAATAGCCTCTTCGCGATCTTTACCGTAAACGATCAGCTTGGCAATCATCGAATCGTAAGTAGTGGGTATCTTATAATTTGCACCGACGTGAGTGTCTATCCGAATGCCGGGGCCGCCTGGCCAATAGAGATCTGCAATAGTACCAGGCGCTGGCGCAAAGTTACGCGCGGGATTCTCGGCGTTAATGCGGAACTCAATCGCATGCCCCGTTAAGGTCACATCGCTTTGAGCAATATCGAGGTCAATACCTGCAGCAATCATGATTTGCCACTTAACGAGGTCGATGCCGGTAACTACCTCGGTAACGCAGTGCTCGACCTGGATGCGGGCATTCAATTCAATGAAGAAAAAGTTTCCGTGTTTGTCGAGCAAGAACTCGACAGTACCAGCGTTTACGTAACCACTCGTCTTGGCAAAGTTGATTGCCGCTTCACCCATTGCTTTCCGTAGTTCAGGAGTGGTAGCAGGCGAAGGAGATTCTTCAATGAGTTTTTGGTGACGGCGCTGAATAGAGCAGTCACGTTCGCCAAGATGAATCACGTTGTTGTTATTGTCAGCAAGAATTTGCACTTCAACATGGCGTGGTTCTTCGACGAACTTTTCAATGTAGACTTTGTCGTCGTCAAAAGCACCCATCGCCTCCTGCTGTGCAGCGTTAAAGCAAGATGCGAAATCTTCGGCACTACCAGCGCGACGCATGCCGCGCCCCCCACCACCGGCCGCAGCCTTAATCATTACAGGATAGCCCACTTGTTCAGCGATTTTGGCACCGTGTTCGAGGCTATCGACCGCACCATCAGAGCCAGGCACCACGGGCACCCCCGCCTTGACAGCCGTTTCTTTCGCGTTGGACTTATCACCACAAGAATCGATAATATCAGGTGACGGACCAATAAAGACAATATCGCACGCAGCGCACACTTCAGCAAAATGTGCGTTTTCGGCGAGGAATCCGTAGCCAGGATGAA
>CAXGOF010000147.1:0-4764 GCA_964011335.1 uncultured bacterium | reverse complement strand
TAGGCGAAATAAAGCGACAGCCGCTGCTTACCTTATTCTTACTTGCTGTTCCCGTTAGCTGCATCCACCAATTTTACTTTGTGCATACGGCCGGCTTCTTAGGCGGGCTGCAAGAACAAGCAAGCGGTTTCATCGACATCGTGAATAGGATTGTGGGCGTGGGCGGTGGTGGATTAATGACTATTGGCCAAATGTCCGAAATAGGTGTACTTGCAATGATGCCACTATTTGCGGCGAGGTTGTCGCGCAAGCATTTACTAGCGCTCGGTCTTATTGCCTACGCTGTTCGTATGGCGCTGTTCGCCAACCATGAGGTGGTGGGTATTGGCGGTGTCATGGTTGGCGTCGCGATGCACGGTTTTGCCTTTGGCTGCTTCATTTTTGTCGCCTTTATGGTGGTTGATGAAAATACTTCAAGTGACGTTCGCGCTTCGGCGCAATCGCTATTTAATCTCGTTATTATTGGTGTCGGCACTATTGTTGGTTCTAAAATTGCAACATCGGCAGCAAGCTGGTCGACACACGAAGAAGTGCTGTCCTTTAATCAATTGTTCAGCTATCCCATGTGGGCGTCCATCGCTTGCTTAGTGGCCTTGCTGATTTTTTACCCTAATAGCAAAAAACTTTCATAATGAAATCTTTAGCAATCGGATTCGTCGGAGCTGGTTTTAACACCAACTTTCACATTCAATCACTCGTAGAAGTACGCAACTGCCACGTGGCTGGCGTAACTTCTCGTACCATAGACTCCGCAGAAAAGTCGGCGGTTTATGCTAACGAATTAAAACTCGGTCCCGCCGTGGCATTTGAAGATCTCGAAGCGATGGCTGCTGATCCAAGTATCGAGGCGATATGGATTAACTCACCTAACGATTCACGCATCGCTGTGATGGAAGCCATCGCAGCAGGCAATGCAAAACGCGCTACGCCGTTGTTGGGTGTGGCTTGCGAAAAGCCTTTAGCACGTAATTTACAAGAAGCGCGTCGCGTCGTTGAAATAATGGAAGACGCCGGAATACCAACAGGTTATTTAGAAAACCAGGTGTTCACCCCATCTGTAGTTCGCGGTAAGGACGTCATCTGGCGTCGTGGCGCAGCTGCAACAGGGCGCCCGTATTTGGCGCGTGCTGCTGAAGAGCATTGTGGCCCGCATAGCCCGTGGTTTTGGGACGGCGAGCAACAGGGCGGTGGTGTAATGAACGACATGATGTGTCATAGCGTTGAAACGGGGCGTTTCTTGCTGACTGCTCCTGGTGCCGACCGGAAATCGATTACACCGATCTCGGTAAATGCGCAGATAGCTTCATTGAAATGGACACGTCCCGAATACGTGCAACAGCTTAAAGATACTCATGGTGAGCATATTGATTACGCGAAGAAACCATCAGAAGATTTTGCGCGTTGCACAGTAACTTACAAAGATGAGGATGGCAACACTTTGATTGCTGAATCAACAACCTCTTGGTCTTTCGTAGGCGCTGGCTTACGCCTGAGTTTCGAATTGCTTGGCCCAGAATATTCAATGCGCTCAAATAGTCTAGACACGGGGCTTGAAGCGTTCTTCTCGCGTGATGTGAGCGGCTCTGAAGGTGAAGACTTGATCGAAAAGCAAAATGCTGAACAAGGTGTTATGCCTATCGTTGCGCAAGAGGCCTCGGCCTACGGCTATGCTGCTGAAAACCGCCACATGGTCGATTGCTTTCTCGAAGGGCGCACTCCAGATTTGACTTTTTACGACGGTGAACAGGTCGTACGTATTTTGATGGCAGCTTATCGCTCGGCACAACTCGAGCGCTCTGTTGACCCCAATGGCGACGACTTAGTCGATTTTGTCCCGTTGGTTGCACAGGGTAAATGGCGCCCCTAAAAGTTACTGGAATAGCGTCTTTATTTTTTGCGGTTGTTGCTTGTGTGCAACCGCAAGTACATTCGGAAGCTGTGCTAAATGCTGGGCCGATGCTCGGCGATATTACGACTAATAGTGTTCAGATTTGGGCGGCTGCTGACACTCCGATGCGTTTTAGCATTGAGTTAAAAACGGTCGGCGGCGAATGGCAGGCAGCGGTTAACAACCCGGTTTTGCTTTTGTCTAATAATGCTCATCCTCGGGGAAGTTGCGAAGTTACGGGTTTAAGCGCTGACACGGAATATGAATATCGTCTTGTTGCTAGCGATGGTGTTGTCGAAGCTGAGTCGCCACAGCAATTCCGCACTAGTGGTGCGGATAAATTTCGCGTCGCCTTCGGTTCGTGCGCTAGTGATTGGGGGCCAGATCCCTCACAGTCAATATTTAAAACGATTGCTGCGCAACACCCACAATGGTTTTTATGGATGGGCGATAATATCTACTATAGTCGCGCACGCCAAGAGTGGAACGACATTGAAATGATGCGCGAACGCTGGAAGATTCAGCGTTCATTGCCTCACCTTCAAGATCTTCTAAGCTCAACGGCCCATGCCTCAACATGGGATGACCATGACTATGGACCAAATAATTCTGATAAAACGTATTTCTTGCGCGACGAGTCTTTCGAGTTATATAAAAGCTATTGGCCAAACCCATACTTTGGCAGCGACGACGATGGTGTTTATTTTGCTTTACATCTTGGTGGTGTAGACGTTTTCGTGCTCGACACACGTTTTAATCGGCAGCCAAATAAGCTTGATGCTAGGGATAAAGAATTGCTCGGTGAGCGCCAGTGGCTTTGGCTGGAAAGAGAATTACGGGACAGTAACGCACCTTTTAAGATTATTGTATCGGGTATGCAGTTGCTTGCCGAATATCATGCTTACGAATCTTGGGCGATGTTTGACAGTGAAAAGCAGCGCTTGTTAAATTACGTTAACGACAACAAAATTAATGGTGTAGTGCTGCTAAGTGGTGACCGTCACATCGGTGAAATTTTACGCGATGACATGGTGCTTGATTACCCGTTAATCGAGTTCACCTCATCACCACTGGCGGCCGGAGTGGGCGGTAGCACTGGCGACGAAATCGCCACGCGGCGCATCGCAAATAGCGAGATTACAGCCGAGCATTTTGGCCTCCTCGATTTCGATTTCAGTGGCGCAGATCCGACATTAATCTATTCTGCAATGGGGAAGCGTGGCGAGCAATTAGGGCTCAGCTATACTTTGCGTGCCTCGCAATTAATGTCCCCACAATAGTAATTGCTTAATGCATTGCGCAGCGCGAAACTAGGGCCATGTTAGTTGTATTACTCCTTAATTTTTGCGCGCTGCAGTCCGGTGCAGATTTCCGTTACGCCAAGGTGATTAGTGACCAGGTCGAAATTCGAGCATTTTACGATGCTAAGGCAGTGGTGGTTTTTACCGCGGCTAAAGGTACTCCCGTAAAAGTTGTAGCCGAGATGTACCCGTGGTCTAAAGTGCAAATCCCTGGAGGTTATGATTTGTGGGTATACAAATCTCTGGCAGCACTCGACTCAGAAACGGGTATTTATCACGTAAAGGGTTCGCGTACCCGATCGCGTTCAAAGCCATCCACTCATGCTGACTCTCATTCACTAGGTGTGTTCCCACGTGAAGCAGATTTAGTGCCGCTAGTAATAGAAGAAGACTGGATTAAAGTGCGTGCACCCGAGTCGATGTCAGCGTGGGTCTTATCGGCCAAGATTAAAGCTACAGAAGCTAACTTGGATGATGCGTGGCAAGAGCATGTTATGCAGCGCCAGGCAGTTTCGATAGTGGAGGTCATTGTTGAAGAGCCTGTCGTGATTGATATCGATTCGACCCCTCTTGCAATAGTTGACGCTGTGCATGTTGAAGTCGCTACGCTAAGCAATTTCGACGAAAGTAAAATTGCAATCGACGCAGAGGCTTTTTTAAAAGTTGCTATCCCACAACTGGAGACTCTAGGTGATCAAGTAGTTGTGGATTACCAAGCTTATGATTTCGAACTAGTGTCATTACTAGAAACGCAATTGGCCTACGTCCTCTGGCACACTAGCAATGGCGAGCATGTCGAAAGCGCGCGCGCGGCAATTGCCAAACTTGACGGAATGCGCAGTTACTATTTGTCGCGTATCAATAATCAACTCATTGACACGCCTTTAGCCCAGCAAGGTAAGCTAAATCCCAAATTGCGCAAGCTTCGCGATCGAGCAATGTTCTCGCGTGATACTACTGAAGGTACTGCAGATATCGTTGTTGGGTGGGTCGAATTCAAGCCACGCGCGCAAGCTGCTTATCCTTTTGAGATATCGCGTGTAAAAAACAATTATTTGGTGCAATCAGCTGATTCTCATTACAAGTTGCGCGATTTCGTTAACCGACAAGTCATCATGCGTGGCACATGGCAGAGTATGCAAGGCGCCGAGGGCAAACCACTGTTTGCCATCAGCGAAATGCGCATCATGCCGACTTCTAAGTAATAAGTGAGTCCAACACTAGTAACAGCCTGCGCTTTTATAGTGTATTTCGTTGCTTACCGTTTTTACAGTAAATGGTTGGCGTCAAAAGTATTTCGCTTAGACGCTGCTGCTGTCACGCCGGCTCATTCGCAAGAAGATGGCATTGATTTTGTGCCGACACGTCCGCTAGTACTCTTTGGCCATCATTACGCCTCAATCGCCGGTTTAGCCCCTATGTTGGGCCCAGCGGTCGCCGTCTTCTGGGGGTGGCTTCCCGCACTCTTATGGTTGGTTTGTGGCTCGATATTCATTGGCTGCGTACATGACTTTTCGGCGTTGGTCTTGTCGGCACGCCATAAGGGGAAATCGATTGGTGCTCTCTGCGAAGACA
>CAXGOF010000146.1:0-4812 GCA_964011335.1 uncultured bacterium | reverse complement strand
CCCATACATGCAAATGAATACACCAGAGAAGCTTTGGCATGAACTTCATGTTCAAGCAAACGAAGTCACTATCCCAAGTGAACTATTTGCCGATGCGCAGCAATCCTTGCAGCGCATGCTAAGCATCATTTGATTTTACATTCCGGTAACGTCTGTCCAGTTGCCGCCGATTTTTATTTCGTCAACCACAACATTGTTGGTTCCTAAAGACGACCCAATCGCTCCTGCGCGAATGAACAGGTGATTGAAAACGCCATTTGCATTGCCGGTGGTTGAGACTAAATCCCATTGGTTATTGCCGTTGCCCGAGCCAATGAGCAAGTTGTCGCTTTGATGGACTATATCGCTAGCGCTGTTGTAGATTTTCATAGAGATGACATCATCGCTTTGGTTGTTAGCATCAATTCTGACCACAACAAACTGAGTGTTATTGCGGGGCGCATTATTGCCAGTTATGCCACCTGCAGCGCCACTAATAGCCCAACTGCCATTATCAGCGCCCATTAGAATAGTGTCGCCATTTGCTGAGTCAAAAAGGCCAACCATCGCTGACATGTTGGGGCTGGAGCCGTTAAGGCTTAGCGCAAAGGATAAGTAAATGCTAGTGTCACCTGACATGTCAACTTCGACAGCGGCAGGGTCGAGCATACGTTGTCCCTCCATTGGTAGCGAAGGAAGAGCCCTGCGTTGTAGGTAACCGTCGGTCTCGGTGAATGGAACATTCGAAGGATAGGCTCCGATGCTACCGACATAACGTATGTACTCGTTATTAGTCGGCACTGACCAAGGACTACTAAATCCGCTGCCACCAACTAAGCCATTGAGATGGTCGCCACTATTACCGTCGCCAAAGCCTTCGCTGACGACTGTGGTCCATGGTAAATGAGTCTTAAAGCGCCAAACTTTGCTAGAAATAACATCGCCATTAGTGTGGACCTCATCCACTTTCCAGTAATGCCATTCGCCAGGACTCAAGTTTTGTAAGTCAAGGTAGTTGTTGCTTTGTCGCCCAAGATAGGTACTCGAAGAAGTTGATGCATCACGCACGGCATAGTAATCGGTACCAAGGTAAACATCATGCTGCGGGGTGTTCAATGCCGCTATCCATTCAAGTCGTGGCGAGTTGAGGATGTTACGCTGCGTATCAAACGGGGTTGGCCCAGATGCTGCGCCGCCGGTCATGAGCTCGGAAATTTCGCTGCCACTCATTGAATAATCCCATACAGAATATTCATCGATAAGACCTTCGAAAAATGCAGTGGCGTAATTAGGGTTCTCTGGTGCTAATTGAATACTACCATCGCTTTCTGTAAGACTTATTGGGTACGTGCCGAGAAGAATGGCGTTGTTGTACAAGCGTAATTCACTACCGTTATAACTAGCGGTTAGCATCAACCACGCGTTAGTCGTAAGGCTAAATCCAGTATCAATGCCAGCGAAATGCAGTGAGCTGTTACGCATTTCAAAGTAACGTGCAGCGCTAGCACCTGTATCACCAATACCGCAAATTAAAGTACCATCGTCAAGCACGGCTGGTGTCCGCAGATAAACATTAAGCGTAAAGGCCTGATTGCTTGATGTAGGTGCACCGGTGGGTGCCTTGGCACTAATCTTATTGCTGATATCCAGAGAGTCTCCGAATGGCCCTGCAACGCGCTGAAATGGCGGATTGAGCATGGGGTCTCCAAACAAAGTAAGTTCGCGCCCACCGTTGTCTTTGATGAAAGAGAAGGAGGTGTCGGTTATTTCCCAGCGTACATATCGAGCTTGGATAGCAGGAAAATCGATCACTAGAGACTGCTCTTGGTTGATGTGATTAATCGTCACCGATGAATCACTCGCCGAGAAGGTGTTACTGTTGCTGAACCACAATGTGGATGTCGTGACGTACGCACCACTGTTATTTAGATCTAAAAAGCTAGCGCCTTCGAAACTTTGAGTGCTGTGGTAGTCGAGTTCTATCCAGGTGCCATCATTTGGGTTAGTGCTTAGGGCAGAGCTGACAGCTCCTTGACTGTCTGAGATGAAGGATGTAGTTGCGTCGTTGTCCACTAAGTTCGCGGCACCATTCCCTGCTTGTGAGTTCGAGGATAAAGTTACGCTTGGTGCAAGCAGTTCGACCATGTCTGAGTCGTAAACAAAGGCCATTTCTACGCCGCCTAAAGAATGAGACGTCGAAGTTGGGTCATACTGTTCCGTGACTTCCCAACGCACAAAGCGGGCAGTAGTAACGTCGAATGGGTAAGTGACAAGCTCGCCGTGGTTTTGATGAGAGATTTCTATCGCGATGTCATTACTGTCAAAGAATCGGTCTTGTGAGAAATACAAAATGGATTTACCAATCCATTTCCGCGACAAGTCCTGGTCGGTATGCTGCCAACCATCAAAAGTTGTAGGCGCACCAAAATCTAATTCTAGCCAAGTACCATCGGCTGGGTCAGTAGTAAAGTTCGCACTGACCACCCCTTGATCAGAAGATGCGAAGACGGAGCCATCATTGTTGTCGAATAAGTTGCTGCTGTCTTCCCATGAACTGCTATTGCATTCAGCGCGTACTGTCGGGTCGTGTGTTTCAGCAAAAACGACGGGTCCGGAGGAATGAATGTGATGCTCGTTAGTTGAACTGTCGAGCAACTCAGCGCCGCCACCTTCTTCGAATTTATAGGTAGCAACTAAATTTCGTTCGCCTACTTCTACTGTGACAGGTGTCCAGTGCTCGAGTCCACCCAAATCGGAGGCTGCGTACCAAAAAGAATCAGAATAGGGAGCAAGCCTAGTACGATCGGGTTGATACAAAATCATGTCGCGTCCGCCTGGACCACCACTGATGATGCTTATAGTGGCGCCTTCGTCGGATGATGGGTCAATGCCACTAATGTGTAAATAATCGAAGTTGGCGTCATAGTCGTTCGCCAACACATCAAAGTGGTTATCAGCTTGCGAGTCGGCCTCAACCCAGTCTGGGTTGGCATAAGGCCGCACCGGCGTTTCGTAAGGATCAATGATGGTCAGTTTTAAATAATCATTAGCGCGCCATTGAATGATGTCAGTAGATTCAGGGCCATAGAGTAACCACGAACCACACATTGCCGAACCACCCCAAGGCCAACAGTCGATGTGACCACATCCCCAGTTGTGACCGATTTCGTGGGCGATAATGCCAGGGCTGTAGCCGCGATCCCAGAATAGTCCGGCATAGCCCCATCCACCCAGACCCAGTGTGCCAACATAAGCTAAACCCGCGATGCCATCGTTTTGGTAATCGGCAAGCAGCACAGCAGACTCGTATGGAATATGTTGTTGATTATTTGCCCATTCATTAGCGAACTCAGGAAGCATGGAGCCAGAAGTAGTGCTAACGTAAAAGGGGGACTGGCGGATGACGATGCCAGTTAATTCGTAACTAACCATCGCGTCGCGACTACACACTAGATCATTTTCGGCCAACTGGTATTCCACTGAAGCCGTAACGCCGGCCACCGTTTGACCTTCGCGCAGCCAGTGGGCGTAGGTCGCATCAAAACCAATACGCGACTTGCGCATCGTCCATTGCCACGGGTAGGGTGATAGATAATGGCTGCCCCCGCTAGGCGGCGGCACACTGACCGAGCGGTTGCCACTTCCGGTACCAAGCTTATCCTTTTTAAGGGGAGTCTCTTCGATGCCACACATCTCTAAAGGCGGCGCTTCTGCGGGAGCCATGGTGTGCCAACCGTTCCCGCGTACTCGGTTGGGTATGAGTCGTAATAACGCGTCATCTGGCATGAAAATAGATGCACGTAAACCATATGGCTCTAAGCTGGCAGCAATCGCACTGCCGGGTAGTTCTTTAATTACACCAAAGTAAGTACGTGATTGAGGGATATCCAAAATCGGCCCGTCACTATTTTCCAGAATAAAATCTTTAGCACGCAATGACCGGCGTTGCAGCTGAAGGGTGACGCGTTGGCCATCCACCTCGATGGCGGTCTGAAAGCGTTCAGGTAAACCCTGCGGTAAATCAAGCTGTACGGGTGCTTGTTGCGCTACAAAGGAAAGTACGAGGGGACTCAGAAGCATTTCCTAATAGTACCCTATATATAGGTTTTGTGGGCGATTTAGATCCCTATAGAGCCTCGCTTATCAGTTGTATCTACCGGGCGAAGAGACTTGCCACCTAGTAATAGGGCGCGAAGGGTCGTAAAACGGGTTGCTGGTGTAGCCCATGCTGCCATAAGTTTGAGCATCGCCAAAACAAGAAATCAGTCGCCAACTTTCGTTGGCGACTGATTTCTTGGTCGCAGTTCTTTACCAGTTGTAACCGCTAGGTGAACTTACTTGCCATGCCGTTGCTGCACGTGCTGGGTCGTAGAACGGGTTACCGGCTGGGTAAGATTCAGGGCCTTCGTTAGCAACAAACTTGTAATCTATGCCATCTGAGCGGTACATGTAGCCGCCGGTTGCGTTAGGGAAGTCCGGCGAGGGATCCTTTGGCAAAGCTGGTAGGTAGTTAGGTACTAGTCCTGGAATATAACCAAAAGCGTCGTAACTGACGAATGAGCCGTATGTGGTTGCATCGCCTTGCCAAGCGCCACCCGTGTCAGGGTAGTTACCTGTTACTCTCTTGAATGAGTCGAGAGAGGCTTGCACGCTCTTTAGGTCTGCTGCGCGTCGTGAGTCACGAGATGATTGTGCTGCGTCTTCTAGTACAGGCACTAGGATTCCGGCTAGCATGGCCAGGATTGTGACCACAATTAGCATTTCGATTATTGTAAAACCGGCTTGTGCTGTTCGTTTTAACATTGTTTTGTCTCCGTAAAATTTAAGTGAAGG
>CAXGOF010000145.1:0-4849 GCA_964011335.1 uncultured bacterium | reverse complement strand
CCCTCGACAAGCTGCTTGCCATCGCGAGTAAGCTTTGCGTAGCAAGCTCGTTTAACTAAGCCGCTAAGAACTTTACAGCCAGCAATAGTTCCCCAGCGTGAAGAGCGGAAAACCTCAAGAATCTCGACGCGTCCTACTGTCTCTTGCACGGTATCGGGAGACAACATACTTTCGATTACTTTTGTAATGTCTTCGAGCAATTCGTAAACGACATCGTAGCCACGAATTTCAACATGGACGCGTTCAGCGTGCTTCTTAGCTTTGCCTTCGGCCTTAGCGTTAAAGCCAATTACCATGGCCTCGGCTGTTTCTGCCAAGGTGATGTCGGTGTCGGTAATCGAACCAACTGCAGCGCTAATCACATCAACAATGACTTCCTCGGTGCTTAGAGCTTTGAGAGAATCACGTAATACTTCGAGAGAGCCTTGAACATCGGCCTTAAGTACTAAGCGCAAACGCTGTGCATTAGACTCGTCGATTTTGTCAAATAGGTTGGCCAGTGTTACACCAGCACCTTCTCCGCGATCTTCGGCCTTCTTGACTTCGGCGCGTTTTTCTGCAACTCGTTTGGCGTCCTTCATGTTGTTGACAACATAGAAAGTTTCGCCAACGGGAGGGAATTCGTCGAGACCAAGGATGTCGACAGGTGTGCCAGGACCAACCTCTCGAATAGGCTTGCCGTTGTGGTCGAACATCAGGCGAACGTTACCAAAGGCATGGCCAACTAAAACGGTTTGCTTAACTTTAAGAGTGCCGTCTTGTACTAAGACTGAAGCAACCTTACCTTTGCCTTTTTCAAGTTTGGATTCAATGACGATGCCAAGAGCGTCACCTTTAGCGTGCGCTTTAAGATCAAGTATTTCTGACTCAAGTAGTACGCGTTCAAGTAATGCGTCAATACCGGTTTTCTGCAGCGCAGATACTTCAACCATGCCGACGTCCCCACCCCATTCTTCAGCTTGAAGGCCGATGCCAGAAAGTTGCGATTTGACTTGTTCGACGTTGGCGCCAGGAGCATCAATCTTATTGATGGCAACTACGATAGGGGTACCTGCCGCTTTAGCGTGCGCAGCGGCTTCTTCTGTTTGTGGCATCACGCCGTCGTCAGCAGCCACTACCAAAATAGCAATATCAGTAGCAGTGGCGCCGCGCTTGCGCATTTCAGAAAATGCCGCGTGGCCAGGAGTATCAAGAATGGTTACCTTGCGACCATCATTAAGTTCGGCCATGTATGCACCAACGTGTTGAGTAATACCACCTGCTTCTTTATTGGCAACACGCGTTGAGCGAATCGCATCAATTAAGGATGTCTTGCCGTGGTCAACGTGACCCATGAATGCCAACACCGGTGGACGGGTTGCCATTGAATCTTCATCGACTGCATGGCGCGCCGCCATGATGTCTTCCATTAATCCTTTCTCAATATCCGTCTTTTCTTTGATCCGCACATCGATGCCAAACTCGTCGGCCACCAATTCGATGGTATCTACGTCGAGAATAGTATTGATGCTAACCATCATGTCTAAGGATATTAGAGAGTGCATAACACGGTTCACGCTGATGCCTGTCGCTGCCGAGAACGACTTGAGCGTAACCGGTGCCTCTAGAACAACTTCACCTTTACGGTCGACCGTTGATCTGCCTTTCTTTTGAACGTTGCCCTTGCGACGATCGCGTAAGCGTTCGCGGGCCTTAGCCTTCATGTCGCGGCGGCGAGATTGCTCGCGGTCGCGACGATCAGTGAAGGTTTGTCCGCCAGAGCGGTTGCGATCTTCTTGTTGCTTTTTGATTAAGCCAAGAGCTGCGAGGTCAATGATGCCAACTCGAGTTGCCGAACTCTTCCCGGGTTTAGGGGTAGGGCCTTTCTGCGCCTCGGATTTAGGTTCGGGAGCCTCTTCGAGCGGTGATTCAGTGACATCTCCTGTTTTTGCTTTCTCAGCAGTTTCAGCTTCGACAACTTTAGTCTCAATAGCTACATCGTCAGCAACCTCAGCAACCTCAGCAACCTCTACTTTCTCGTCGTCGACAATAGACGCTGACTTCATTAGGGAATCCCAGCTTGAAGACTTAGCTGCTTTCTCAGCTTCATCATTCGCTGCATTTGCGTCGCCACCAATAAGGCCGCCACGTTTCAAGCGCTCGTCGATAACCGGCAAATCCCATTCTTCAATCGAAGCTTGGTAAGAAGACACAGGAAAACCGATGTCGCCAAGAATTTTGACGAACTCTGTAGATTTGAAGCCGTATTGCCGGGCTAGAGCGTGGACCTTAGTTTTTGCCAAAGCTTACACCTCCTCCGAGAGGCCTTCTTCAGTCTTGCTTTCTTCCGGAATGTCTTCTAGGTTGCCTTCAGCAAGCAATTCTTGCTCGTATTCCGTAGGTGTCTTTAAGTCGATTCCCCAGCCAACAATCTCAGAAGCCAAGCGCACATTGCGTCCGCCCATGCCAATAGCTAGTGGCTTTTGATCTTCGGGTACCAATACGAAAACAGAGTTGTTTTCTTCGTCAGGGAACACGTGCTCGGCCATAATGTCTTTAGCCGGCTTGAGTGCGTTGACGACTAGCTCTTCTAGAGAGCCAGACCAAGCGATGATGTCGATCTTTTCGTTACGTAGCTCGTCGTTGACGTTGCGAATTCGCGCACCGCGCACACCAAGGCATGCGCCTACAGTGTCAATGTTTTCATTGTGCGAATAAACGGCAACCTTCGTGCGGTAACCAGGGTCACGCGCAATTTTCATGATTTTCATGTCGCCAGAGGCAATTTCTGGGATTTCAACCTCGAACAGTTTCTCGACAAAATCTTTCGACTTGCGCGATACCACTATTTCAACGCGTGAACCGCGCTTGACGATGTCTTTAACAAGTACGCGCAAACGGTCACCCACGTGCAAGCGCTCAGTTTGGACGCGCTCGCTACGCGGTAAAACGGCTTCTTGCCCATCAGGTAAAGATAAGTAAAGCATTGGGCCTTCTTGCTTCTCAACTTTGACGGCGACGATCGTGCCTACTAAGTCGGCGTATTCTGAAAAAACCTTATCACGCTCCGCTTCGCGTATTTTTTGCATAAACACTTGCTTAAATGTCTGAGCAGCAATGCGTCCCAGCTCTTCAGCAGAAGGCAATTCAACGCCTTCGGCGCCACCTTCGGGGCCGATTACGCGCGTGGCGCCATCTTTACGGCTTACAGTTACCTCATAACCCTCTTCAACACCGAGCTTTTTACGCACAGACAAGCTAAGCGCCTCTTCTAGTGCATTAAATAGAATCTCGCGATCAACACCGCGCTCGCGGTGGATTGCGTCGATTAGTCGTAGTACATCGTCTTTGCGCATCGGATTTTGCTAAATGGGCGAAAAAAAAGGTGCGGAGCTCTGAACCCCACACCAAAGTAGCTGTTGCCACTCTAGGCTGAATATTCTAACAGGAAGTAGTGTTATGGCAACCTCTATTTTACAATGCTAGGGTGCCAAAACCCGACTCTACTGAATTCGACACCTATCTGCTTAACGGACTTCCAACAAGGCACTTACGTGGTCAGACGATCGCCGAATTGCTGGTAGAGAAAGAGGCAACAGGTCTTGGGGTCGCTGTCGAGCGTAACCAACAGGTTGTTAAGAGTGCAGAGCATGGCCAAACTCGGATAGAAGTTGGCGATAGAATTGAAATTGTGCGCCTCGTTGGGGGCGGGTAAACTGCAAGTAATTATGACAGATTCCACTCTCATCGCGGCTGACGAACCATTGGTTTTGGGCGAGTTCAGCTTCAAATCGCGTTTGTTCTTGGGCACCGGTAAATACAGGACGTATCCATTGATGCGCGATGCACTTGACATTTCAGGAACGGAATGTGTCACTGTTGCGGTACGTCGTATCCCCGAGAACGAGCCTGCTGGTGAGCGTTTTATCGATTTCCTTGATACCGCGCGTTACACTATTTTGCCGAATACGGCTGGGTGCTTTGATGCCGAGAGCGCTATTCGTACCAGTCGTTTGGCGCGTGAAATGCTTAACACCAACCTTATTAAACTCGAGGTCTTAGGCGACAAAAAGACCCTGCTACCAGAGCCGGTCGACACGCTTAAAGCTACAGAGGTACTTGTTTCTGAAGGGTTTACGGTTTTGGTTTACACCTCTGATGATGTCATGCAGGCCAAGCGGTTACAAGAGGCAGGAGCCACCGCGGTAATGCCAGCTGGTGCTCCGATTGGCAGTGGGCAGGGTATTCTGAACCCGCTCAATTTACGCTTAATCATCGAGCAGGCAACGGTGCCTATTATTGTAGATGCAGGTGTCGGTCAATCTTCTGATGTGGCAATCGCCATGGAGCTTGGTTCTCAGGGGGTACTCATGAACACTGCTGTTGCTGCTGCGGACGATCCGATTCGCATGGCGCGTGCAGTGAAAAACGCATGCAGCGCAGGACGCGATTCCTTTCTTGCAGGCCGCATGGATAAACGCATGTACGCATCAGCATCTTCTCCACAATCTGATCTCATCACAAGTTAATGAACGATACCCAACAATTCCCAACTCCGCGCAAAGGATTGTTGAGGCGTGTGGTAAGCGGGGCGATGGTTGCCGAAGGTGCAGTCGTGACGGGTAAGGTTCATTTAGCACAAGATGTTAGTATTTGGTTTGGAGTCATTATTCGCGGCGATGATGCGGAAATCACCATTGGAGAACGCACGAATGTTCAAGATGGCGTAATTATTCATTGCGATTCCGGTATCAATCAAAGCATCGGGAGAAATTGCACCATTGGTCATCGCGCTGTGTTGCATGGTGCGTCTATTGGCGATAACGTGTTGATAGGTATGTCGGCAACGGTCCTTGGCGGGTCCAGAATA
>CAXGOF010000144.1:0-4885 GCA_964011335.1 uncultured bacterium | reverse complement strand
CTCTTTCCCTACACGACGCTCTTCCGATCTAGAGCAACGACGAAATGTGATGGGCGTAGTTTCATGACTCAATATAGTATATAAATATCCGCATAAATTAACCACAGAAAACGGCCACAAGAGTATCTCGCCAACCTTCACGCCGCAGTACCTGGGGGCGCCATCCGTGCGCGCTTAATGCATCTCTAAAGCTTCTAGCGCAGGCGTAGCTGGATAAGACAGCTCCTTTAGCAGCCGAAGCGCTCATGTTGGCGATAAATGGCTGCTCCCAATGTGTTGCATGAAGTTTCATAGAGAACAGGTCGATGATGAAAGCGTCAATAGCTTCGCCAGCGAAGGCATCCGGATGCTGTGCTGAAAGCGGGCGAATTTCTAAGGACCAGCCTCTATCTGCATCCGAATATCTATCGCTCATCTCGCCCCACCACGGCGCGATCCATCCATCTGGTCGTGGTGGCCACGGCTGTAAAATTTCAGGGTGCGGCTCGAGACCAATCAACTCGAGGCTGACAGCAGGATTGCCTTCGCAACGTTTAATCAGTTCTGCGCAGTTATATCCGCGCCCAAACCCGACCTCCAAGAGGCGAATATGAGACAAGCCCTTGGCTAAGAGTTTGTCCCATATGGGATCGATGTATGTTTTACAAACGTCATCTTCGATATTGGAGGACATATTGTGTGCCCACTCACCAGTGTCAGGATGACGGTATGAAAAACTATTCGGCACGCAATGCTGTTAAAGTTGAGCCCAAGTCGGAAGGAGTCGGTGCTACGCGCACACCCGCTGCTTCGAGTGCTTTAATCTTTGACTCAGCAGTTCCGCTTCCGCCAGAGATAATCGCACCAGCATGTCCCATACGCTTGCCCGGAGGAGCTGTTTGACCAGCGATAAAACCAACAACTGGCTTAGTGACCTCTGACTGAATGAATTCAGCAGCTTCCTCCTCGGCAGTGCCGCCGATTTCTCCAATCATGATGATAGAATCGGTTTCGGAGTCGTCTTGGAAAGCGCGTAATACGTCAATGAAATTGGTACCAGGGATTGGGTCGCCACCGATACCTACACAAGTCGACTGCCCAAGACCTTCCTGGGTAACTTGCCAAACGGCTTCGTAAGTAAGTGTTCCTGAGCGTGACAAAATGCCAACAGTCCCAGGATTATGGATGTAAGCCGGCATGATGCCGATCTTGCAACCGCTCCCATCATTGCCCGGTGTAATAACTCCAGGGCAGTTCGGGCCAACCAAACGCGACTTTGAACCCTTCAGTGCCGCTTTAACGCGCACCATATCCATTACCGGAATGCCTTCGGTGATACAAACGATTAGCTCGACCTCGGCTTCAATTGCCTCGATTATCGACGCAGCTGCATAAGGCGCGGGAACATAAATCACACTTGCGTCAGCGCCAACGGCATCTTTCGCTTCTGCAACTTTGTTAAAAACAGGTAACTCAAGGTGTGTTTGACCACCCTTCTTCGGAGTCACACCGCCAACCATGTTCGTGCCATAAGCAATCGCTTGCTCAGAGTGAAAAGTACCATTCTTGCCAGTAAAACCCTGACAAATTACTTTAGTGTCTTCTTTGATGAAAATAGCCATGTTTTTATCTGTTACTTAACAGCCTCACAAATTAACTTTGCGCCCTGATCGAGTGAATCGGCCGATATCAAATCGAGACCACTGCCATTGAGAAGTTCGCGGCCTCGCTCAACATTAGTCCCTTCAAGACGCACGACCAACGGAATATTCAAATCGACATTCTTCGCTGCTGCAATCACGCCACGCGCAATCACATCACACTTCATGATACCTCCAAAGATGTTAACCAGAATGCCTTTCACATGTTCATCACTAAGGATAATACGAAAAGCCTCGGTGATAGCCTCTTCGGTTGCCGAACCACCCACATCTAAGAAGTTGGCTGCTGAGCCACCGTGTGACTGAATAGTGTCCATAGTTGCCATCGCTAGGCCCGCGCCATTCACCATGCAGCCAATTGAGCCGTCGAGCGTGATATAGTTCAAGCCAAACGTAGCAGCTTCTACTTCGCGAGCATCCTCTTCGTGAATGTCTTGCATCGCGGCAATATCTGGATGGCGATAAAGTGCGTTAGCATCGAAGTTAATTTTAGCGTCAAGTGCGACAACCTGATTGTCTTCGGTAATGGCCAATGGATTAATTTCGGCGATTTCGCAGTCAAGCTCGATATAAGCCTTAGCCAGTGAAATCAAAAAATCGATTGCGTTAGTCTTCAAGTCGCCACCGAGGCCCAAGAAATCGGCTGCCTCGGCAGCTTGCTCACTCGTGAGACCGGTATCTGGAATAATTGGTAGACGCAAGAGGGCTTCAGGGCGCTCTTCGGCAATTGTTTCGATTTCGACGCCACCTTCAGCCGATGCCATTAAAACTGGCAGGCCTAAAGCACGATCGAGAGCGATACCAACGTAAAGCTCGCGCGCGAGGTCTAAGCCCTCACAAACAAATAGCTTACGTACTTTTTGCCCTTCTGGTGCAGTTTGATGCGTCTTAAGCATCATGCCAAGCATGGTTGCGGCAACTTCGCGGGTTTCTTCCGCACTCTTAACAAGCTTGACACCGCCACCTTTACCACGCCCACCTGCATGGATTTGAGCTTTAACTACAGCTAATTCATGCCCTTGTGAAGCTAATTGTTCAAAAGCAGCTTCCGCTTCTTCTGGTGTGGTAGCAAGAATTCCTCGCTGTGTGCGTACGCCGTAGCGCTCTAGGACTTCTTTTCCTTGGTATTCGTGAACTTTCATTGGTTAATTCAGGGGAATGAGGGCAATAGGATACTTCTGCGACTTCGAAATTGTTCAGATTTATGCCTAATTTTAGGAACAGTAGCCCGAATTGAGCAGTCGCATATATACATGAATACAACTCCACGTCCGAATTTCGTCTTAGTGTGCATCGCTGTAGTATTACTCATCTTTTCATTCGCTGGCGAGATGCTGTGTAGTTCAATACTCGAAACTACGTCACAGGAGCTTAGGGCAGAGGACAATCTAGCTCTTCAGCAGCCGGTGGAGACTAGCAATTACCCGGCAATGGTAACCTCCCAAGTCATTGCTTTCTCAAGCTTTACGCCAATGGCTGAGAATGTAAGCGTGGACCAGGCTATACCAGTAGTCGCCCTTGCCGCCGAAGTGGTTAAAGATAACGAATCGATCGCTAGCGATAGTAGCATTCTGGAGTTGAATGTTGAAGCTGTTGAAGCTGTTGAAGCATCTTTAAAGCCAGAGCCTGTTCGTAACAACCACCAAGTCACTTACGGTCTCAATTTTGTAGCGAAAAATGACTTCGTGGATAACGTCAAGTCAACAAAACCTGCGGCTTCAAAGTCTCGTCCATTAATCTCCAAGATGGGTGAGAACAAGTCTAAAGTTATAGCCATTGCCGTCAGTGCGAAGCCGTCCATCTACAGCTCTCTACTACCAACCCACTTTAACACGCAAGCTCAATTGAAATTACAGCAAGCGGTCAGGCAAATCAACCTTGCCGACAAAGCAAAAAATAAGCTAGGGTTAGCGCTGATTAAAGGTGTTTCTCAAGACTTCATTGAGCTCGAACAAAAAGATACCGAACCTTCGGTCAGCGAAGACCTTATTGATTTCCTGAAAAACCTAGCAGGCTACAGCGCGAAAGAGAAAATATACGTGCTTAAAAACCTCAGCGAAAAGAAAATAGAAGTGCTAAAACAAATGCTAAACGCACACAACATCACATTGCGTGCGTTCATCAAGGCCTAGTTAATAAACTAGGATTTATGCTGGGCTAACGAATTTGCCACGCTTTTTACGCTTACGACGAATTACAGCACGACCGCCAGCGGTCTTCGAGCGAGAGCGAAAGCCATACTTGCGGCGTTTCGCATTTGACTTACGGATTTTTGTTTTACGGCCTTTAGGCATTTTACTATGAGGTTGCCGGACCTAATCGCTTGAAAGGAATTAGCCGGACAGTGTTGGTCGCGCCAGAAACTGCAAAATTGCCAGTCAATGAAACTACCAGTTGATCGGGACGGACAAAACGATGGGCTGAAAGCTCTTTAGCTGCGTATTTATTCATGTCTCGGATTCGAGACACTTTAGGTATGCATACTGGAGAGACTCCCCAAAACAAAGACATCCGGTGAAATGAACGTTCATTCATGGTGCAGGCCACAATTGGCAACCTGGCCCTAAATGAGCTGCACAGTCTAGCAGAACGGCCCGACTGTGTAAATGCTATTATTAGCGCGGCCTCAGACTTATGCGCGGCAAAGACCGCAGCATTGGTTATCGCCATATCTGGCGATTCTTCAGGCAGGCCAGCGGTTGGCATAATGCTTGGGCGCAGGCGCCAATTATCATGAAATTGCCACTCTTCAGTGCGTCGCGCGGTGCGCCGCATGATTCGACAAGCCTCGATGGGATAGGAACCCACAGCAGTTTCGCCGGACAACATTACTGCATCGACGCCATCAAGAACCGCATTACCGACATCAGAAACCTCAGCACGAGTCGGCTCTTGAGAGTCAATCATGGATTCAAGCATCTCAGTAGCAACAACCACGGGGATGGCATGCTTTATGGCTTCACGCACGATACGCTTCTGCAAAGTTGGCACAATTTCATGCCCCATCTCAACAGCCAGGTCTCCGCGCGCAACCATCACCCCATTTGAGGCAGCGACGATTTCCTTCAGATTCTCGACAGCCAATGGGTGCTCGATTTTAGCCATCACGGGTATGGCCAAATCGTATTTTGCAAGTTCACGGCGCACAGCTGCGACATCGTCGGCGCTACGCACAAAACTCAGAGCGAGCCAATCGCAGTCGTTCTCAACGGCGAACTTTATGTCTTTACGATCTCTGGCCGCGA
>CAXGOF010000143.1:0-4920 GCA_964011335.1 uncultured bacterium | reverse complement strand
CGTGCCTTTAGAAAACTATGCAAATCTTACGGCTGATTTGCTTGTAAAAGAACAAGGTAAATGGCATGTAGCGAGTACTTCTTCACTGAAAAAAGTATCATGGAATATGTTGTTTGAGTTTAGTCGTGATTTTAAGAACGAGGAGCCATTTAAAATTGTGTTGCATGCCGAAGAATTCGCTGATTACGCTTATCATGGTAAATTTGCCGCCGAACCGCAAGAGGATTTCGCATTGGCGTCACTTAATTGTTTGAAGCATTATGTTGGTGATCTGCAATGGAATTCAGATTCTATTTGGTTCCCGCATCAAGAGATTGTCGACAACGTGCAACTACAAAAAGTAGATATGCTGTATTTCGCTGGCGACCAACTTTATGAAGGTGATATCGATCCCGTTGATAACCGCAATCTTGACAAACTGACTAAAGACTACCTTTATAAGTGGTATCGCTTTTATTGGTCGCTGGGTGAACTGACGCGTAACTTGCCAAGCGTGAGCATTCCTGACGATCACGATATCTACCAAGGAAACCTCTGGGGAGCTGGAGGACGTCTTGCGAAGCCGGACAAGTCGCGCGGGTTGACGGCTCAAGACTCTGGTGGCTATGTACATGCGATAGAGTTCGTCAACGTCGTGCATGAAACGCAAACAGGTCATTTGCCGCGCGGTATGGACCAGGGGAAATGTGAATCAGGCATGAGCGTTTACTTCACTGACTTCAAATATGCCAATGTCGATTTCGCTATTGTCTCAGATCGACAGTTTAAAGATTCGGCAAGTGACGTAGTGCCAGACGGAAAATTCAAAAACGGCTGGGCTCAAGCTGTAGGCTACGACCCGCGTGATGCTGATGTGCCAGGCGCACAGTTACTAGGCGAGCGTCAAGAAAAGTTTTTGAGCCGGTGGGCTAGTCGCAAAGATGGTGATTATCAAAAAGTGGTTTTGTCGCAAACACCTTTTTGTAATTTGGCGACCTTGCCTGAAAAGTCAATGAGCGGCAGTGTGCTGCCGAGTCTTCCAACCCCAGAAAAAGGGGAGTATCCTCAAGGTTATAAATTTGCCGCCGATACCGATTCCGGCGGGTGGCCACAGTCAGCACGTAATCGCGCCGTGCAAATAATCGGTGATGCGGATGCCATCCATCTTGCTGGCGATCAGCATCTGGGAAGTTTGTTGCGCTATACGGACGTTGGATCGGTCGTGTTTACTTCTCCTGCGATGGCGAATACTTGGCCGCGTCGTTGGTGGCCGCCGCTCTGGGGTAAAAACGCTGTGCCTGGGGCGCCGCACTATACAGGAGATTTTATCGATGGCTTTGGGAATCCGATAACAGTAATCGCGGTGGCTAATCCGATTAACACCGGTCTTGAACCCGCGTCGCTTTACGACCGCATGCCAGGTTACGGAGTTATTCGTTTTAGTGACGATGTCATCTTCGAATGCTGGCCGCGTTGGGTGAATCCTAGCGACAAGGGCGCGCAGCAGTTTGAGGGATGGCCTTTTATTTTAACCAAGTAAAGCAGCCGCCCCGCAAACGCCGGCTTCATTGCCCAAGTGCGCTTGGATAACTGTAAAATCATCAGAACTACGGCCGAAGCAGCGAGCATCAATGACTTTCTTGATATAGGGTTGCCACATCTTTAAACACGGAGCACCACCGCCGCCAAACACAAACACGCGGATATCAAGTAATAAGGCTATCTGTGAAATGGCCTCGCCGAGGGCTGCACCACTTTCTTCGAGTAGTTGAATAGAATCGTAATCGCCACCTTTGGCCGCTTCTATGATTTCGGGTAGGGGTTTCCCGTGAGCGCGCTTTTCGATATTGCTAGCACTTGCGATGGCTTCAACGCAACCGATTGCGCCGCAATTACATGCTAATGAATGACCCGTTCCTATATGACCGATTTCTCCGGCCATTCCGCCAGGCCCATGATAAATGTTGCCGTCGACAATTAAACCACCGCCAATTCCGGTGCCAATCGTTATAAAGGCAAACGAAGGGTGATTGACACCCGCGCCAGCCACAGATTCACCAAGCGCAGCTACATTCGCATCGTTGTCTAGGTTGTATCTGTAATTTTCACCTAGTGAATCAGCTAACACCTTGACCATATCTATTTTTTCTAACCACTTGATGTTTGGACAGTCCTGAACGCAGTTGCCATTCACTACTCCTGGTACGCCAACCCCAGCACCTATAAAATCGCCATCAATAAACGAAGTGATATCTGAATGCCGTAGCAGCCCGCGAAAGGCATCGAGGCTGTCAATTTGAGCGTAGCGCTTGCATTCGAGCAATGAGCCGTCAATAAAGTATCCAATCTTGACTGCAGTTCCGCCGATATCAATCCCTATTTTTTTCATTGAATAACGGCTTCGCGGTAAAGAGCCATCGCTTTCGGCATCAATTCGCGCAATCGTTGAATACGCGTGTCAGAATTTGGGTGAGTAGATAACCACTCGGGAGGCTCTTCGCCGCTAGCATCCATGCGCTCCCATAAGCCAATGGCAGCTTCAGGGTTGTATCCAGCATTCGCGGCAAGCATTAATCCGATTTCGTCCGCCTCGCTTTCGTGGTCACGAGAAAAAGGTAAAACCACGCCAAGTTGCACACCAAGGCCTAGTCCAGCCATAATCATGGTGCGGTCTTCGTAGTCCATGTCACGCATTGAAACAGATGCGCCTATCATGCCGACTTGCAGCAAAACGCCTTGGCTCATACGTTCGGCACCATGATGAGCTAGAGCATGTGCTACTTCATGTCCCATGACGATAGCAAGACTGTCAATGTCGCCGGTTATAGGAAGTAATCCAGTGTAAACAGCAGTCTTGCCACCAGGCAGCGCCCAAGCGTTGACCATTGCCTGGTCGTCAATCAGTTTGAATTCCCAGCGAAACTTATTGGCATCGGATTGAGGTAAATACTCTTTTGCTGACTTAGCAATGCGTTGTCCAATTTCTTGAATCATTTCCGCATCAGGGCCTTGCTTGATGACCCGTTCTCCCTTTAGTATTTCTCGATAGGATTGGGCGCCAAGACTCATTTCTTGAGCGGAGCTCATGAAGTTAAGCTGTGAGCGTCCGGTGCCAGGCACGGTGGAGCAGGCAACGGCACAAAGCAAAGAGAGCAGTAGTAGAGCTTTCTCCATCAATCACATCTTAAATGAGAGTAGCCCTTATCTTTATCAAAACTAGCCTCAAATGAGATTGTTGGCCATCCTTTTTCGTGAGGGAAGAATTCAGGTGGGTAGTTCAGGGGGATATTTGTGGTATGCACGGCTCCACTTACCCGGCTAATACCACGAATAGCCTTACGCCCGTAATCGAAAACTAAATCCCTGAATTGGCTGGAGTCAAACTTTTTGAACGATTGATGGGTAAATGACTGGCCTGGTGCAACGAACCAGCGATCGAGATCAGTTGCATCCGGCTTAGCCTTTCTGCTACTGAAGCGACCACTAATCTTACCGCCACAGCCAATTGAAATCAGCGGGAACTCCATCGCCACCCATGATCGGTCGCGGCTTTGGTCAATGGTGTAACTTAGAGGGTATTTCGGGAAACGGCTCTTGAATTTTTGAGGCCAGTACAAGCCACCACCGCTGATGTTTGTGGTCGTGATTGTTTCAACAACGGCGCCAGCTTGGTAGTGCAACACGCTATCGAATTTCATGCCTTCAATCACTTCGCTTTTGCGCCCCAATTCTACATGGTTAGCAAGGGCAGTCTCCGGCTTGTCTATACCTGGCATATCGACCCAAAAAGGAGTTTCTAATCTTAAATCAAAGCGCCCATCACGATGAAAGGTGCCGTAGATGTCAGCAAATTCATAGTGTTGCTTCACAGTGCTTAGGTTTGGCAAAGGTACTATCGACCACCAACGCAAAGAATAAATATCTTTGCCCTCTGCGCCTTCAAAATATTCGGCATCTATTGAGTTGCGTATAACACGCTGTTCTCCTGGCACCATTAAGCAAGACTGCAAATGCTCTTGCTCGATGCTTGCGTTCAAGACTCGGCGTGCGGGAAATTCAACTGCATGTAGATCGCGGTCAACTAATTTGGCATGGTAGTTCTTTACGCCGCATAGTTTTTCAGAACCTGTCCACCAAATAGCGTGGTTCAAGGTATTGGTGGCTGTGTAAGTTTGGTGAAAAGTACCCTCGTGGAAAGTGACTTCGACTTTTAGCTCAAGACCGGCAAGGTTAAAGATGTCGCTGCCCACGAATGATTCATCGAGGGTATTCGCTAAAATAAATCGCTCCCGGATGTCTTGGCGTATCGGCTGCATTACCTGTGTTAACTGAGTAGCAGCATTGCTTGCAGTGTAAGCAGGCGAGTAGGTTAGTGCCTCTGGAGTTATTGCTGTGTTAACCGGAATTTGCATAACTGCTATTAACGAACAGCTTGCAGCAGCACTAACTTTTAGGATTAACTTCATCTATACAAGTGCAACGGCACTTACATAGGTGCGGTTCAAATTATCTCTAGAAACGCAAGACGATATTTTTAAACTCTTAGGGAACTAGCCATGTAACATCAGAGTGTGCCTGCAAGAAGGATGCCGGGCACTTATCACTGATGTCACTATAGCGCGCATTATTGACGGCTTCGCGCTTTTCTTCGCCACTGGCTATCACAATTATTCGTTTGCAATCTAAAATCGTAGCAATACCCGCGCTAATCGCTTTTGACGGAATTTCTTCGCCGCTTAATTCCGAATTTCGCACTCGGGTAGAGGCGTCAAGCTCGACAACCCGCGTGCGCGAATTAACGCTCGAGCCAGGTTCGTTAAAAGCGATGTGGCCATTTACGCCAATGCCTAAAATACACAAATCGATACCGCCGGCTTCAGCAATTAACGCGTCATAACCTATAGCAGGGAAGTGGATATTCTCAGAAGAGATATTCACATG
>CAXGOF010000142.1:0-4943 GCA_964011335.1 uncultured bacterium | reverse complement strand
TGAAGTACTAAACGGAGCTAGCCGCACCCTATCGATGCGTCGCAAAGAAAACTGTTCTAGTTGTGATGGATCTGGTGCTGCTCCTGGTGGCACTGTCGAGACCTGTGATGGCTGCCATGGACGCGGAGTTGTACAGCAACGCCAAGGCTTCTTTGTTACTCAAGCCGAATGCCCACGATGTGACGGCAACGGCCAAACCATCAACAAACCTTGTGGCACCTGCCGCGGCACAGGCCTCGAATCAAAACGTACTGAAATTGAGGTAACCATTCCAGTAGGCATTGAAGATGGTGCTCAAATTCGCCACACTGGCGAAGGCGAAGCTGGACGTAACGGTGGTCCCGCTGGTGACCTTTATGTCGAAGTCAACGTCCGTCAGCAAGATGGCTTCATTCGCCAAGGCCGCGACCTCTATACTGAATTAGGAATCACCTGGCCACAGGCTGTTTTGGGCGATAAAGTTATCGTTCCGACCCTTGAAGGCGAAGCAAAAATGACCGTGCCAGAAAGCACTGCCACAGGCAAGGTCTTCCGCATTTCTGGCCAAGGACTACCTCGGTTACACGAAAGAAAAAAGCGTGGCGATTTGCATGTGCGCATCAAGGTTGATGTGCCTAAGAAGCCAAGCCGTGAAGAAAAAGTCTTGATCAAAAATTTACACAAAATATACAAGAAGAAAAACAAATAATTATGTCTGAATCTAAAGAAAACATCGAAGAAGAGGTCAACGAAGATCAAGTTGAACAAGCTACAGAAGAGCCTGCCGCTGAAGAGGTAGTCGAAGACCTTGAGTACTTTAAAAATAAATTTATGCGCGCCCAAGCGGACGTGCAAAACATGCGTCGCCGAATGCACGACGACACCGAAGAGCGCGTTCGTTTGCGCCTCGAAGGCTTGCTGAGTGACTTAATGGCAGTCGCCGATTACCTTGAAGCCGGACTGAAGTCCGTTCCACAGAGCATCAAAGATGCCGAGCAAGGCGAAGCATTCTTGACTGGCATGTCAGCTATCCAGCAGGCTCTTGATTTGGTATTCCTTTCGCACGGAGTGATGTTCATTGCGCCTACAAGCGACGACGATTTTAACCCCGAGCGACACGAGGCCATCGAAACGGTGGTAAACACCGATTTGGAGAAGCCGCAGCTCGAGTTACTGGGGCGCGGATACTGCATGGGAGTTAAGATTTTACGCCCTGCAAAAGTCAGAGTTCTCAGCAATATTAGCGAAGGATAACAACTGGCTATGCTAAATTGATGGCATGGTTTATTCACCACGCCTTTTTAAGCTAATCCTCTGCTTAATCGTTGCCTGTTGTCTTGCGAGCGATTTAAGCGCCCAAAAATCTGGTCGCACAACTCGTGATTTCCCTGCTTATGGGTTTAGCTTTCGTCCATTAAAAGACTGGAAGGACATACCACAGTCACCCGACGACATTGCTGCCGGACGCATTGGCCAATTTTCAGCAGAAGATACTGTACGCCTCCCGTCAAAAGATGGCTTCGGGCTAAATGTCGCGCCATCGTTAATGGTCTTGCGTGATACTCCTCAAGAAGCTATCACCGAAGAAGAAGCCGGTGGATTACGCGGACGTGCTGGCCGCGAACAAGCTGCAGAAAAAACAGTTCACGATTACATCATATCTGTTTACGGTGGCAGCCTGCGCAAAGAGGAATTCAAACTACTAGAAGCCGAAGTATCGAACCCTAAAATAACAAAAACTGACGCTAAGCGCGAAGAGATAACCTCATACCTTGTTAGTGGAGGCCAAGGATACGACACTCGTTTTGATGTGTTCACCATCCAACTGCCTAACTCCAAAATAATTTTCATCTGGCAGTACCCAGCCTTTCCGGACAGCGCAAAGAAACTAAAGAAATGGTCGAGCGCCGTTCGTACGTCAATGAAAACTTTCAAATTTGACGCCAGCAAGATCGAAGATTTTTCTGCTGGAGATGCTCCTGACTCCGATGACGACTATTCAGCCATTCTTAACTTTCACCAGCAAGAAGTAGACCAGACTCCTGGTTGGAGACTTCTGGAAACCCCCTCAAAGAATTATTTGATTAAGACTAATTGCGAAGATCGTAAAAGCATCAGCCTTGCCATCAAGCGTCTTGAAGCGTCACGCAAACTGTTCGAAGAAGATTTTCCTCCGGCCGATCCGATAACCAATGTTTCGGTAGTACGCATTTGTGAGACTAACGAAGAATTTCAAATGTTTAGTGGCATGGGCAACGGTGTTGCTGGCTATTTCTCACCATCCTCTGAGGAGTTGGTGCTGTACTTCGGAGAAAATAGTAATGGCCTTGACTTAACGCTTGCTGTTATGAGCCACGAGGCGTTCCACCAGTACTGTCACTTCTTATTCAACCGGGCTGCTGCCCACCGCTGGTACGACGAGGGTCATGGCGATTACTACGGAGCTTTTAAGCTAGTCGGCAGTAGGCTTAAGCCTAACGAGGATATGAAAGGTGGTTTGGCGCGCATACCTGAAATAAAGAGAATGATTGCTAATGGCGATGTGGCGCCTTTATCGGATCACTTACGCTATACCCACTCCGAATGGCAAGGGCAAGGGCCATCAGGTGTGTCCTGTTATGCACAGTCTTTCACAATCATTTACTTCTTGCGCGAAGGAACTCGTGGTCGAGTAAGCTCTAAGTATTTCAAAAAAGAATATAAAGATATTATTCCGAACTACATAGCCAGCCTACATGCCGGCTACGTGAAAGGTTACGCGGACTACGTTGAAGAACAGGAAGAGAATCTAAAAACAGCACTCGAGGCTGACGCCGACGAAGAGATTATTGATAACCTAAAAGAGAGAATCAGTAAGCCATGGCTTTATCTTGACAGCGAAGAAAAACGAACGATTGGCTATAAGGCTATCGATGACTCATGGGGCAAAATAGATGAATCCGAGTTCGAAAAGAACTGGCTGAATTACATAGACAACGAGCTTTAATGAGCTCCGCGGTCACCAGCCCCTTCACGATCACTCCATCCGAAAAGGCGACGGGTGATGAACAAATAAATGGGCTTTACGCACGTCATCCAAATCTTGGCCGGAATAGACTTCTTTGCTAACAGAATAAAATCGTCTTCCGTCAAGGTACTGGGATAGTAAGTGCGCTGGTGTTTTAAAACGTGACGGAAGTCTTCACGGCATTGCGTATTAAAGAACAGGCTGAAGAATGTTGCGCAGCTTGCGAGCTGCATATCGATTAATGCAGGTCGACCATCGTCGGTCACAATAATATTTGGCTCTTTAGCAAGGTCGTTGTGCGTCACTTTAGCAGCATGCATTTCTTTGAGCAGTTCTTTAAGCTGTTCAAAAAAATGTTGTGGCGGTTTGCCGTAAATGTGCAGGGGGACCCCACTGATATAACTACGCACCACATGTTCGCGATTACGCGAGATGATGCGCGGAAACCACGATGCGGAAGGACTGCACCCTTCTAGCCGAGTTAACGCCTTTATTTCGCGGTGGGCAAGATAAGTAGCCAAAGGTCGCGTCCACCAGCGAGCAAAATTGAGGTCACGGCGAATTGCAAGCTGTGGAATTGCCGAGGAATCGCTAAAATAGATTAGCTCTACACGCCCAAACAAATCTTGTTTGAGAATTTTCGGTGCTTGGTGTAGATTGCTCATAAGCAAATGCTAACAGCCTCATGCACCGTATTACGCGAATTCCTCTACGCTCTTGCAGAGTTGGCGTGCGCTTTGCCGCGACATTTGCTGTCGTTGATGATGCGCAAGAAACATTTGCAACACTTTAGCCAATTAGCCAAACTCGACGCACTCGATCCGGTACAGCTGAGTGACTCGCCGCGCCCTATTTATTCCATATTCATTGCTGTCGGCGATCAGTCTGGGCAAGCGCATGCCTCAAAACTCATTCGTTTACTTAAACAGCGGCACCCAGGCATCAAGATACGTGGATTTGGTGGAGATCAAATGCAAGCGCAAGGTGTCGAGGTTTTGCTGCCTTTAGCCGATCTTAATATCATGGGTTTTGTTGATGTTATTGTGCGACTACCATTGTTCTTCAAGGCTATTTATCGTTTCACGCGCGAGATCAAGCAGCGCCCACCCGACATGGTGCTCCTCATTGATTACCCGGGCCTAAATCGTCATCTACTACGCATTGCCAGGCGCAACAAAGTCAAGGTGGTGGATTACATCGTCCCACAACTTTGGGCATGGGCGCCATGGCGCGTGCATGATTTCAAGCACGCCGACGCCCTGCTTAGCATTTTACCTTTTGAGGCCTCATGGTACAACAGCAAAGGTGCTGATGCGCACTTCGTTGGGCATCCCATTGCCGACGAGTTACCCGGCATTAACAACAATCACGATTCAAATATCATTGCTATTTTACCTGGCAGCCGCAAACGCGAAATTCGCAGTAATTTACCGTTGATGCTTGAAGCCGCTACAAAGATGAAGCGTGCAAATCCGATGCTTGAGTTCATATTGCCGCACTCCTGCGAATCATTGCGCGAACTAATACAGGAAATCTTAAATGGCAACGACTTAGATGTTGAGCTTAGCTTTGACAATTGGCATGGACAGCTAGCAAAGGTTCGCGCGGCATGGGTTGTATCAGGCACTGCTTCCCTAGAAGTTGCTGCACTCGGGATACCTGCTGTCATTGTCTACAAGATAGATTCGGTGTTTGGCTCATGGATTGCAAGAAATGCCCTGGCTGTACCCTTTATCGGTGGCATCAATTTGCTCGCCAACAAAGAGATTCTCCCAGAAGTTTTTGGCCGAGACATCAACGCCGGTGATTTGTGTAACGCATTGCTACCATTGCTGGATCAAGCAAATTACCCACTCCTGCAACAGCAACTGCAGGACATCCGCCATCGCTACCTACTTCCGGGGGTAAGTCATCGCGTCGTAAAAATAATCGAAAACATCGAACCGAACATCATTTG
>CAXGOF010000141.1:0-4962 GCA_964011335.1 uncultured bacterium | reverse complement strand
CATCGACTAAGTTTTTGGCGAGTGCGCGTAGTTGCAGCCCTCCTAGCATGTAAGCGGCTTGATACAGCGGGCCATAGCCTCCTTGGACAGAACGGCGCACTTCAGCCTCGGCGTTGAGGCGCTCATGTCCGACGCGCTTGACTAAGAAGTCTATGCATTGTTGTGGTGTCCAGTTGCCTAAGTGAAAGTTGAGCGAGAAAATTATTCGCGCACAGCGATGTGAGCGCCAAAATAACATTCCGACTTTGTCGAGCGCGTTCTGGGGGAAATTCAAATCCCACAATAGCAACTCCCAGTAGAGCGCCCATCCTTCTACATAAAAAGGAGTGTAAAACATGGAGCGTTGAGTGTTCCAGCGCTTTGCCATATAGTTTTGTAAGTGATGCCCCGGTATGAGTTCATGATGTACTGTAGCCCGAGAAAAGTGACGGTTGTTACCCAGCATCGACTTCATCTTCTCTTCATGAGTCATGCTATCGGTAGGGTATGAAATACTAATCACTTCGCCACCCGTAAAGTAAGGGCTCACTTTTTGGCGCGCGGGACTCATCATTTGCATGCGCCACACTTCGTCCGCTAAGTCAGGGATTGTGAGCAAGTCACGCTCGCGTAAAAAGCTAACCGACTCATCGTGCAACTCTTTAATCATTGTCGGCTGTTCGCCAGGAGCAACGTGTACCGCTTTCGCCATGCGTAAGGCGTCTGTCCAATTACGTGCACCCAGTTCAGCAATAACCTTGTTCTTCTCCGTTTCGCACCAAGCAAACTCACGTTCGGCAATCGCTATTAAATCATCTGGTGAGTAAGGAATCATCGCATAACCGAGTTGTTGCAGTAATGCAGCCTCGCCGATAGGGTCGCCGATAATTTCATCTTCATCGGCAGAGAACAACTCGCGGTAGGTGTCCATCTTTTCGACCAAGGTGTTGTAGGGCTGCTCGCACCACCATGAAAAGAGCGGGTCGTAGTCCATGCTGAAATCGAACCAACCATCAAGTAAGCGCCTTGAACTATTTAGCACGCGATAGATACGTTGAGCGCGAACAGCATCCACTTCGTCGAAATCCACATCGTCAATGAGTCGGTCAATGGTGTTGGCCGCGCTGTTGAGGATCCCAGCCGCCTTCTCAGGAGTGGTAAATTCGCGCTTGGCCTTTGCCTCTAATAGCGCATTGAGCCTTTGTACCGGCCACAAAAAATCACCAACATCTTTTTGTTTGGCTCTAGTGAGTTGTAGTTCTGCAATATGCGAGAGGATGTGATTGTGCAGTAGTGCTAAATCAATCTGCCCGTTACGCGGATAGTCGCGTTGTTGAGCGATTTCGACCCAAGCTATCCAGCGATTTTCAAAATCAATGTGGCGTTGGTGATTGACGCTCGAAAAAGGAATATTCCATTTGCGTTGCAGCGCAGATCGGTCGGCGCCGTATTGAATGAGTAAATCAGTAGTGGTAGCTTCGAGTGGCGGCGCGGTGGTAGTCGGCAAAGCACCGGCTTCGTCACCGACCACTTCAATAGCGTATTTATGCAGCATTAATTGCAGCTCATTGAGTTGCGCATCGCTTAAATTAATCCGTGACTTGCGTACGCAATTAATAAACCAATCACGTTCTTCTGGCATCATCGGGCAGCCGACATTGCCGTTTGGGCCCGTTGCATCAGCCAGCACATTTTTGGTTGCATCGGTGAACACGAACCACGGCATGCCTAAGTTGGGATTGTTTTTCTTTAACCGATCGCAAACCGCTTGACCGTTAAGCATACCGGTTTCGTCAATCTGCACGATGACCAAATCCATTTCAAGCAACAATCGCACTTCGTCGCGCCCGAGGAACTCCTCGAAGATATCACACCAGCCTCACCAATCTGCGCGCAATTCAATGAACACATTCTTGTTTTCTTCAGCAGCTTGCTTGTAGGCTTCGGCAAGGACAATCTCGGCATCTTGCTGCTGCGCAAAACTAGCTAGAGTTAAAAGGGCGCTAAGTACAATTTGCATGGCACTACTATATACTAAAAGCGTGAACTCGCTAATCATAACCCTCGTCATTTACAAAATCGTTTTGCTCAGCGTCGGCTACTGGGCATCCAAGCGTAGCCACGATGGCGCCGACTTCTATTTAGGTGGGCGCGGTCTAGGCCCGTGGGTTGCTTCTATTTCATCGGCAGCGAGTTCATCCTCTGCCTGGACACTACTTGGGGTAAGTGGCGCGGCATTTACCTATGGCATGTCGGCGATATATATTTTCCCGGCGTGCCTAGCTGGCTTCGCGCTCAATTGGTATGTGTTGGCAGGCCGAATGCGCCGGTTGTCGCTTGAACAAGGGTCGGTAACCTTTACAGCCTTGCTAGCAGACCGCGCAAAACCACGCATTGCCCGCGCCATCACATTAAGCGCATCATTAGTCATCCTGCTTTCGCTTGGAGTGTATGTTGCTTCACAATTCCAGGCAGCCGGCAAAACATTCGCCGTGACTTTAGATATGGATTTCCGTACAGCTGTTTTAATTGGCGGCGGCATTGTTTTCTTATACACCTTGAGTGGAGGATTTTGGGCGGCATCCGTTAGCGATTTGATTCAAGGCTTGGTGATGGCTTTAGCCGCAATAATAATTCCGCTGGTCGCGTTAATCGAAGTTGGCGGATTCAGTGAAATGTATTATGGCCTAGGTGCGGTGAATCCAGATCTTCTTGATTTCAGTCGTGGCAAAAGTGGAATAATGCTTATCGCCTTCATCGTTGGCACCCTAGGTATCGGTTTGGGTTATCCCGGGCAACCGCATGTGGTTAATCGCTTCATGGCAATGCGCTCTGATGGAGATGTCAAGGCTGGCGCCACCATAAGCATGTGGTGGGGCGTCATTATCTATGCCGGCATGCTGGTCGCTGGTTGGTGCGGACGTGTTCTAGTCGACTCCATCTCTGACCCTGAAACGGTGCTGCTGAGTTTAACTACCGAGCTGTTTCCACCGGTTGCCTCAGGCGTGATCGTCGCCGCGGTGTTGTCGGCGATAATGTCTACAGCCGATAGCCAGTTGCTAGTTTGCGCTTCGACTATTTCTCATGACATGCCAAAGGTAAAGCGCAACAACATTGCTCTCGATCGTTTAGCCATTTTTGTCATTAGTGCCGCAGCCATCACCGCAGCCTTATTCATTGACGAGTCTATTTTCAGCACGGTCCTTTTCGCCTGGAGTGCACTTGGTGCCGCATTTGGTCCACTTCTATTATGTCGCTTAATGCGCGGCCCAGTATCAGGCATCGCCAGCTTAACTTCCATTTGGCTAGGCTTTGCGGTTACCTTAATTTGGTATTTCACTCCCGAGTTGAAGTCCGCCATCTACGAATTAATTCCAGCATTTACCATCGCCTTAATCCCTGCATGGATCGGCAGTCGCGGGTATTAAACTTTTTTACGCGGCTTGATATCTTTTGCTGGATAAGTTTCAGCGACCCATGCGCGCCAGGCGTCTTCGACTTGCATGATATTCATTTCTAAGTGCTTCTTGAACAGAACTCGCGATTCGATGTCATTTTTATAACCGAGCAACAGTGGCTTCAATGCCGCGGGGTGATTCGCCACAACATAGTCATAGAACGACCATGCCAAGGCGTGCTGCTCTTCTTCTAGAACACCCGAGGTTAATTGGGTTAGCGTTGGCAAAATGTAAGTTTTGTTTTTGCGTAGATACTTTTTCATCGCTACGCGCCACTGGCCATTCTCGTAATGGAGACCCGAGTTCGCCTCGTCAATGCAGTAGGTCGCCACGCGCGCAAATAATTTATCTTCGTACCAATGCGCAGCACCGACGTCGAACCACCCGGCCTTCTTGTTGCCAATCCATGACACTTGATGCACCGACGACAACATTAAATGAATCGAAACATGCACCGCATTGCGCACGACTTCGAGGGCGTCATTGCTTAAACCGTAGCCATTGCTAAAACTTGACACCGCCGGATTCACTCCGTAAAACTTTAAGTCGGAGCCGCCATTGCTGCCAAGAATCTCAACACACACTTCTTGGTGATCTTTTTCTGAGGTCCAGTACCATAAGCGCGCACGGTTTGAGTAGTTGAATGGTTGAGCCTCGAAGTGCTCATCAAATAAAGATGCTGCTGCCTCGCATTCCGTAGCCATGGAATGCATCAGCTGATGAGTATTCATGTTTTTACTACCGTTTTTCATCTTTTTCGCGGTAACACACAAATCAAAATGATCCGTCAGTATGCGCGGCAGCTCGCGTTCGAGTAAAATTCCCGGTTCGGTAGTCGATTTAGCAAAGCGCTCTATTTTGCCGAGTTGCTGTTGACGCTTGAGAAACAACGGCCCACTTTCGCAACCATTGCAATCAACTAGCAATGCTCCGGAACAGTCTTTGCATTGCGCAGCTTCCCAGCAATACGCCACCTGGTGCTCGGCATCAAATAATTTGCCATGGCTACTACAGTCTTTAGCCCCCATGAAATCACATTTTTTGCAGCCAAGCGAAATGTCAATCTCGGGTTTGGATGGTTCTTCATCTAGCTGTGGGCATAGTGATAGAGCGAGAGCAACGAAAAGTATCATCTCTAAATCATAGCAATCCGCCAAGTTATCATGTTGAGGATGCCATCCGTATTCCCGCCGTTTCTCAAATCGTCGATCCCTAAATCCGAGTTCGCTGTTTATCGTGCGTTAAGCAATAATTTGTCTGACGGGTGGTTGGTGATCTATTCGCCGCGGTGGACGAAAGTTACCAAAGAAGGAAGGCTGTTTTCGGGCGAGGCTGACTTCTTAGTCTTTCACCCGAAGCACGGCATGTTGTTGATAGAGGTGAAGGGCGGTGGTGTTAAATATGTGCCAGACACTAACGAATGGTTTACGACTAACGCAATGGGCGATTCACATCCGATTAAAGATCCCTTCCAGCAGGCTAGTGGCAATTTGCGCTCGGTAGTAAAAACATTATGCGAGCAGCA
>CAXGOF010000140.1:0-4991 GCA_964011335.1 uncultured bacterium | reverse complement strand
ATTTAATGATGGAAATCAAATAGATTTGTATAGAGCCTCAATTATTGTGTGCGCCATGCGATTCCCGGAGCAGTTTGCTTCGAAGTCGGTTGTTGCCGTTCGTTCGGCCATTGAAGCACGTGATGTCCTTGGTTTACCGATTGTTGGTTTCGATCTCGCGGGAGCTGAATATGGCAATTCCGCAAATGTACATAGCAAAGCTTATAAAATTGCCAAAGATGCCGGTCTCGGGCGAACGGTTCATGCCGGGGAAGCGGATACCGCTAGTTCTATTGCAGATGCCATCTCTAGTTGTGATGCGCAGCGCATCGGCCACGGAACTCACTTGTTGCAAGATGAATCTCTAACACGTCTTGTTAGAGACAACGATGTGTTGCTTGAAGTCTGTCTGACATCAAACATGCAAACCATGCCACATCTAAAGGATTTAGGTCAACATCCTTACCACCAGTTTATCGAACTTGATGTACCGTTTACTTTGGCGACTGATAATCGTTTAGTCTCGCGCACGGATGTGTACACCGAGTATCAGCGTGCCGCAGAGTTTGCCGGGTTAGATCATGCGCAACTAGCTAAAATAGCGGCTAAAGGATTTGACGCTATGTTCTTCCCTGGCAGTTTGGGGCAGGCTCAGCAGTACCGCGATGCTATTAAAGTAGAGACTGACAGGGTGCGTGCAAACTGTTAAGCTAGTGCATGATTTCTCTGACAGTAATAGGCCTGCTACTGCCTCTAGTAGCTAGTCAAGAGCCCGCGGCAGATCCCGATGGCAAAGCCATTTACACCCAAAGCTGCGCGTTGTGCCATGGTGAAAAAGGCGATGGTGATGGGGCTGCCAAATTCGACCCGCCGGCCCGAAGTTTTGTTGATGGTGGTTACTCCTTTGGTAACACTCCGAATGCTGTGTTTAACACAATCTCAAGCGGAATAGGTGGTACTGCAATGCCAGCGTTTCAGGGGCAGCTGACTGAGGCAGAAATAAAAGCGGTGGCAACTCTAGTCATCGGGTTCGCGCCTCAAGAAGAAATATCAGATCCACTGGCGGCAGTGTTGCAGGTAAGTGAGCGGCCGCAAATTATTCGCGGCGGGCTGAATGCTTACCACGAAAAAGACACGGTCATACCACGGGCATTAGTCTTGGGCGGTCTTGATGGCCTCAGTGTAGAGTTAGACACTGCCACCATGGGAGTGTTGGCGTTTAGACGCGGCGATTTCGTACAACGCAACGATTGGGGAGACCGCGGTGGTGCAATGCTTGAGCCCATGGGCGCGCTGTTAATGTCAAACACAGAAAACGAAAACAGTTGGGGTCTTTTCTCAGCATCCGGTTTTCGCGATGCTAAGTTTAAATTTATCGCCACAGAAGTTAGCGAGCAGAGAGCTAAGGTGGTTTATCGTATTATTGATTCTGAAAATTCGGTGGAAGTCGCCGAAGTCGTTGAATACTTCGAGATTGCGAAAGAGCGCTATACCGGCGCCGAATTTGTAGTTAACCAGCACATCCTAATCACTTGGCTTGCAGAATGCGATGCGTCTTTGTTTTATGGTGCTAGCTACGAAGCACCAACTGGTTGGCGTGTTGGCCGTGGTTTGCGGCTTGACCAGACTGAGCTAGGCCGCTCGCTTTCTTTTTTATATCAATACGTCCAAGTGAAAGAGACCCGCCCAGCTGCGTCACAACATTCGGGGAACGACCATGAATAGTCTCTGGATATTGTTATTGGCAGGATGCCAAACCGTTGAGGCAGACCACTACTCCGTAGAATTTCTGCCAATCCCTGATGGCGAAACTTTAGAAGTTGGCGGTATCGACTTTTTGTCTGATGGGACAATGTTGCTTAGTACGCGTCGCGGTCGCGTGTGGTGGGTCGACAATGCTATGTCAGACGATATGTCGGAGATAAAGTATCATGTTTTCGCTGAAGGTCTACATGAAGGTCTAGGTCTTGAAGTTATTGATGACGAGATTTTTGTTATGCAGCGCGGCGAGCTTTCGCATTTGATTGATTTTGATGGCGACCAAATATGTGACCGTATCGAAGCTGTTTCGCAAGACTGGGGCATGACCGGCAACTATCATGAATTTGCTTTTGGTATGCCTGTGGACGAACAAGGCAATTTTTACATTAGCACTAATGTCGGATTCTGGAGCCCTGAATGGTGGCATGGCAAGGCGAAAGCGCCACGCCGCGGAACTATTCTTAAAGTTACTCCAGATGGCGAAACAACGTGGTTCGCCAGTGGCGTGCGTAGCCCTTGTGGTTTAGGTATTGATAGCCAGCAGCGTTTACTCTACACCGATAACCAAGGCGACTGGATGCCCGCTTGCGGTCTTTTCGATGTCAAGCAAGACGACTTCTTTGGTCACCCTAGCTCGTTGCGCTGGACGGCGGATTATGAATTCGGCGCTATTGATCCGAGTACAACTGTTGCTCCTAAGCGCCAGCCAAAGTCCGCGGCAATCTGGATCCCATACGATTGGTCACGCTCGACAGGTAATTTAGTCCACGATACGACCGCAGGAAAGTTCGGGCCGTTTGAAAACCAGTTATTCGTCGCCGAGCTAACACTTGGTAACGTGCTGCGCGTAATGCTCGAAGATGTGCAAGGAGTCACTCAAGGGGCAGTGGTTCGGTTTCGTGAAGGCGTCGGTAGCGCTATTCGTGTGCGCTTTGCACCGGATGGTTCGTTGTTCGCTGGTTTGACCAATCGCGGCTGGGGCGGTCTTGCTCCGGGTTCTGGCGTGGCTCGTATTCGTTATCGTGATGTGCTGCCACTGGAAATGGCTAACATTAGTTTACGTCAAGACGGCTTTGTTATTGACCTAACCAAACCTATTACAAGTATCCCGACCATCGAAGCGAGAAGTTACGACTATAACTATTGGTGGGACTACGGTTCTCCTGAAATGCGCGAGAAGCAATTAGATGTTGGCGATGTCACATTAAGCGACGATGGTCTTCAAATAACTATTTCGAATATGAAGCTGAGTGCCGGGCGCTGCGTGCGCATGAAGTTATTTGGGATTAGTTTGTTGCACGATGAGTTTGCTTACACCATTAACCAACTCCCAGAAGGTGAGCTATGTTCTGAACGTGTAGCTAAAACTGTGGCGCCGCCTGAGGTCCGTACCGTTGAGGAAGAGGGCGCTGGTTGGTTGACAACAACTTGGGGTGACCCATTTGATAATTGGGTTGCCGATGGTTGGAAATTGTGCTCAGCGAGTCTCGATAAGTCAAACCCGTCTCGCTTTGAGTTAAATGTCGGTAATAGTGCTTTGGTTAATACCGGTCCGAATGCCACGCACTTCACTTCGAAAGATTCTTATGGTGATGTCGAGTTCAGATTCAGCTTTATGCTACCCGAAGGAGGTGATTCTGGCTTGTACATGATGTCGCGGTATGAATTACAACTTAAGGACGATAGCAGTTGCGGTGAAATTATCGGTTCTAAAAATCCTCGTGCACAGGCCTATAACGGTGCAGGAGAATGGCACATCATGCGTGGCCGATTCTTGGCTCCACGTTTCGATGCTGACGGTAACAAAACACGTAATGCGCGCTTTGAAGATATTAGTATTGACTATGTAAGCATTATTGGTGCTGCCGAATGCAAGGCTGTAACCGGTGGAGCTGTTTCGCAGCAAGAGGTCGCCTCCGCGCCAATGTTCTTTCAAGCGACTGCCGGCACTATTGCAATTGCGGATGTGCGTCTAAAACCTCTTGATTAAATCGTTTACAGCACCTAACTTAGTGGCAATGAAATCACTCCTGACCTTATTCTTGGCGCTGTCCGCGGTGTCATGTTCCACTCCTGCCAAAGAAGATGCGCCGAATAACGTGATCGACCTATGGACTGGGGCGGACTCACAATTAGCAAATTGGAAAATGGCTGGTCCAGGAGAATTCGTTCACGATGGCAACACTGTTTATGCGAAGGGTGGTATGGGATTGTATTGGTATAGCGCTCAAGACTTTAAAGATTTTGAATTGGAACTCGAGTGGCAGGTCACGGATGTCTCGAATAACTCAGGGGTATTTGTGCGTTTCCCCGATCCCGGCGATGACCCATGGGTTGCGGTGAATGAAGGTTATGAAATTCAGATTTGCGATACGCCAGCCCCTAAGCATGACACCGGTTCAGTTTATTCTTTTCAAGCGGCGACGCATCTTCCGACTAAGCCGCAAGGCGAATGGAATACATACCTCATTCGAGTCGTAGGGCAGCAATATACGATTTCCATTAACGGCGAGTTAGTTAATAGCTATACCGGCGATCGCAGCGAGCATGGTCATATCGGTTTGCAAAACCACGACGACGATTCTCCAGTGCGTTACCGTAACATTCGCGTAACCGAAATTTAAGATGAATCAGAATCCACCAATCGGCCGCTTGTCGGTAATGATGTTTCTGCAGTACGCCATTTGGGGCGCTTGGCTTCCTCTGTTGTGGCCTTTTTTGACTGAGCATCGCGGGATGTCTCCGGAGCAAGTCGGCAACATGTTTGCTGTCAGTGCTCTAGGTGCTATCATCGCACCCTTTATCGCTGGTCAAATCGCCGACCGTTGGTTTGCCACTGAAAAGTTTTTAGCCTTGTCGCACATCATCGGCGGAGTTCTAGTCTGGCAATTAGCAAACATTGAAACCTATAGTAGCTTTTTGGCTTTTTCACTGGTCTATTCGGTGGTTTATTCGCCTACTTTGCCACTCACTAATTCTTTAGCCTTTCATCATCTAGATGACATAGACAAAGATTTCGGACGCGTGCGTGTCTGGGGCACGGTTGGTTGGATAGCCGTTGGTATTGCTATCGGTCAGTGGTTGTTGCACATGCACGCCGGCAACACCACTGCTGGCATGGCAGACGCTTTCCGCTTATCGGCTGTACTCGGTATCGCGATGGGTGTTTATTGCTTGTCGCTACCGCACACTCCGCCGGCAAAATCCGAAACGAAAAATGCTACTGGCCGTGCCTTAGGCGAAATAAAGCG
>CAXGOF010000139.1:0-5027 GCA_964011335.1 uncultured bacterium | reverse complement strand
CCCACACTGCCCTCGAGCCGCACTGTGCGGTCGCGACTTTCGGCAACGACGGACGCTTAACGCTCTGGTCGTCCACTCAAATTACGCATTACGTTCATCGCGCTTTATCACGAGTCCTTGAAATGGACCCCGCCAAGATTCGTGTGATTCAGCCAAACGTCGGCGGCGGGTTTGGCGGCAAAAGCGATCCATTCGCCCTCGAATTCATCACCGCGATGCTATCTAAGAAATCGGGTCGCCCAGTGAAAATGTTATGGTCGCGGGAAGAAGTATTCTACGCGCATCGCGGACGTCACTCCATGCAAATGCATTACCGCACCACTGCCAAATCTGATGGCACGATTACCAGCGTTGATGCCAAGTTATTAATCGACGGCGGCTCTTATTCTAGCTTCGGCTTGGTTACCACTTATTACAGTGGTCAATTATTAACAGGGCCTTACGCTTTCCCGAATTATCGGTTTGATTCAACGCGTGTGTTCACCAATCGCCCGCCATGTGGCCCAAAGCGTGGGCACGGTTCAGTGCAGCCGCGTTTTGCTTTTGAAGTACAGCTAGATGAAATCGCAACTAAGCTGAATATCGATCCAATCGAAATTAGGCGTAAAAACTTTTTGGGCGAGAATACAACGACCATTAACGGGCAGCGCATTACTTCAAATGGTTTTCTCGAATGTTTAGATGTTGTCGAGCAAGCTAGTGACTGGAAGAGCAAGCACAGAAAAATGGGTTATGGCGCTGGCATTGGTGTTGCCGGATCAATGTATATCTCGGGCACGAACTATCCTGTTTACCCCAACAAAATGCCGCAAGCTGGCGTGCAGCTAAAAGTTGATCGTAGTGGTTTAGTGACTGTGTTTACCGGTGGTAACGACATCGGCCAAGGGTCAAATTCAATGGTGGCTTATTGCGTGGCAGAAGAGATGGGCATTAATCCCGATTCGATAAAGGTTGTCGCCGCCGATACCGATTTGTGTCCTGTTGATTTGGGCGCTTATTCCTCACGGGTAACCTTTATGGTTGGCAACGCTGCTATCGACGCCGCACGCAAAATGCGCAACAAGATAGTCGAAGCTGTTGCCGAACATTGGAAGGTAGAAAAAGAATCCGTGCGCATTATTGATGGCACGGTTTATAACCTTGACAACGACGAAGAAACTCTGAGCCAGCGCGAAGCCTTCCATATCACCGAAGAAAAATTCGATACCTTGGGCTCAACGGGCTCATACAACACCCCAACTTTGGGCGGCGATTACCGCGGCGGAACTATCGGCTCGTCGCCCGCGTATTCGTTTACCAGCCACATTGCCGAAGTTGACATCGACACCGAAACAGGAGAAATAGAGGTAAAAAAGATATGGGTTGCTCACGATTGCGGACGCGCTCTTAACCCTATATTGGTCAAAGGTCAAATCGAAGGTTCCACCTACATGGGCGCTGCCGAAGTGACTTTAGAAAATTACGAAATGAATCGTTTCTCACTGCACGCTGGGCCATCGCTACTTGATTACCGCATACCAACGACACTCGATACCGCAGAGATTGAGGCTTTGATTGTCGAAAGCATTGACCCCGAAGGGCCATATGGCGCCAAAGAAGCAGGCGAAGGTCCGCTGCACTCTGCTATTCCGGCCGTTGCAAATGCTATCTATGATGCTGTCGGCATTCGTTTACGCGAATTGCCGTTTACTCCGGCTAAAGTCTTGGCCGCGCTTAAAGAGAAAGATGAGGTGACCGCTGATGCTTAGAATGCCTAAGTTTAAGGTTCTGAATCCGACTACTGTCGCCGAAGCCGTAGATGCTATCCAGCAAGTCGAGGGTTCGCGTTTTATTGCTGGCGGGACCGACATCAATCCTAATCTAAAGCACCGTTTGCTCGAGCCAGAATCCTTGGTCGCGCTTAATGGTGTCGAAGAAATTTTCGGTATTAGCCAAACGGAGTTCGGCTTGCGTATTGGAGCAATGGAGTCACTGAAGAATGTTGAAACCAACACATTGATTCAGCAACTAGCCCCAGGCCTAGCTTCGGCTGCGCGACAGGTTAGTGGTCCGCAGTTACGTAACATGGGCACAATTGGCGGCAACGTCATGCTTGACACACGTTGTAAGTGGTATAACCAAACTTACTTCTGGCGCAAGTCACTTGGGTTTTGCCTAAAGAAAGATGGCGATGTCTGTCACGTAATAAAAGGTGGCTCCAAATGTGTAGCTGCTGCGTCGAACGATACTGCGGCTGCGCTTTCAACTCTTCAGGCCGAATTAGAATTTGCTAATGCGCAGGGAAGCACACGCCTTGCGATTGATAAGCTCTGGCAAGCAGACGGCATCTGGAATAAAAAAGTCGGGCCACGCGATTTGTTAGTGGCTATTCATTTACCAGCTACGCTACTGAACCAAAAAGGTAGTTACAAGAAACTACGCGATCGCAATTCTATTGACTTCCCATTACTCGGGATTGCGGCACGGCTCAAGATAAGCGATAACATCGTTGACGATTGCGCTTTATGTGTGGTGGCGCTGCAAGCGCGCCCTTGGCCTCTTGACAAAGCGAGCGCCCTTTTGATTGGCACTACCGTTGGCAGCGATGCTTTCAACGCGGCTCTAAAGGCGTGTTGCGCAATAGCGGCGAAACAATGTCGGCCAATGCCCAATATTCCTGGTGACCATGCATACCGCCATGCGATGGTCCCCGTATTCATTCGCCGCGCAATTTTGTCATGCTTAGATTAAATATCACTTTTCTTTTGCTATCCTCAGCCATTTCGTGCAGTGAGTCTGCTCAACAAGCCTCGGCGCCACTTGCTGAATTCACGGTAGAGCTTGATCGCAAAAACTTTAAAGAGTGGTTCGCGCAATGCTACCCATCGCATGACGAATTGAAATGGAGATTACTCGGATGGCAACAGCACACTGCGCCCGGATTTAGGCTTGCTAAGGTTAGTCGTAAGCCTTTAATGTTATGGCTTGAGGATGGCCACCCATTAGGGGGCACCTCTGACCATGGTCGCGAACTCCGCGACACTTTTGGCGACTTAGATTTGGTACCGATCCTCGGCAAGTATGTAATTGCAGCAGATGATTTTAATCGCGCCCCTAAAATCGTCGATTCTACCCAGGGAGAGCTCATTGTGTTCACTCCAGGTGGAAAAATAGTTGGACGCACGTCTGCGACTGATGTACCGGCGGTCGTTGAATTTTTAACGACCGGCCTAGACAGCTTCGCAAGCATGAGCTCAGAAGATTCGGGCGCAACAATTAGCGAAGATTTATTGAGCGGTGCCTCGCGCACTGAAGATGACTTCCCTGATGAAGGGTTGGCCCTGGAAGTGTTTACCCGTCCGGCGAATTCGCTTGATATAAACATCATCAAGCGCAACCCCTGGAAGAAGGATTACATTTGGTTTAATAGCGACGAAATAAAGTGCTTCGTTAAGCCAATAAAGATTAGTAGCAAAAAGAGTTTAGCCACTGACTTGCTTGGCAGGATAATCGATCATGGCCTACTGCCTCCCTACGTTGGCGCGCCGAGTTCATGGGACCACGAAAACACTCTTGAATCAGAATTGATTTTTTCGTGTAGTTCAATCATAAAAAGTCGTTCCACTTATTTGATTAGCGGCTCGGCGCATTACGAACAAGACGGGAAGGTGCTGAATGTGCAAATGCGGGGTACCGCCATGTATGACGATTCACGAAATCAATTTGGGCTACTTGAAATAATCGCGCTTGCCGAATATGTTAATGGAAACAATGCCCCACAATTATTCACGACCGCATTACGCAAAGTAACTTCGATAGATGGGTGGCATCGCGTGCCACCTAAAGCATTGTCTGATTACGATGATGCTTATTATTCTGTAAGCGGCTCGGGCAATCCGAACAAGTAGCCCTGCGCGTAGTCGACTCCGAGCTCTTGCAAGACTTCAAAGTCTTCCTCTTCCTCGACGCCCTCCGCGACAATGGTTGCATTCCATGGAGCAACCATCTGCATCAGATTAAAGAGCATGGTGCGCTGCTCTTGACGTTGTGATATTTTCGAGACAAGGGCGCGGTCAATTTTTACAACTTCGGGGCGCACCAATAATATCGTCTCTAGGCTAGAGAAGCCGTTGCCGACGTCATCTAAAGCAATTTTGAGGCCCGCCGCACGAAGTTTTTGTAGCATCTCTGCAAAGAGCTGTGGCTTTTGCACGAGCTCTTTTTCGCTTAACTCTAAGCAGACGTTCGACAAGCGCTCTCCCTGTGGCAGCATACGCAGAATTTCTTCGGCCATATGGTATTCAAGAGAAGACGGCAAAATGTTGAGATGGCAAGCTTGACCCGGACGTAAAGTTCGAGTCGCCCGCGTGCATGCCTTAAAGGCATTCATATCCACTAAATTTACGATGCCCACGTCTTTAGCGAATTGCAGAAAATCTTCCGGGCTGTGCAGCCCCGGGCAACTACTTCGCGTAAGCAATTCGTAACCCGCTACACTGCGATTTTTCATATCTATGATGGGCTGGCGCAATGCGAAGAATGAACTTGGTTCACGTAACAACTTAACCATCTCTTCGGCATTCAGGCGTTGATCACTGACAGCAGTGAATAAATTATCTTCGTGGATAATGCGGCCTTTGCCCAGCCGCTTAGCCGCGTGCAAAGCGCGCTCGGTACGCTCAATAAAATCAGCGACAGCCTCGTCTTCTTTATTAGCGCTAACCAGCCCCAAACTTAAGCCGATGCGAATATGTGGGAAACGCTCGGCGACTACTGCAGTCGACAACCCGTTAAATAATTTCTCGGCAACCAGCGTCGCTGCGGCTCGATCGGTGTCTGGCAGCAATACCATAAACTCATCGCCACCTAAACGCGCAACATGGTCGGTAGAGCGAACGGCACCTTCAATCATGGACGAAACATTACGCAACACTTCGTCGCCGGTACTATGGCCGTAAACGTCGTTAATGCGTTTGAAATCATCGAGGTCAATAAACAGTGCCTGTATATCTGTTTTATTTACCCTGCGGCGCTCTACTTCTTGCTCA
>CAXGOF010000138.1:0-5028 GCA_964011335.1 uncultured bacterium | reverse complement strand
AAGATGAAAATATAATGTTAAGAAACTTTGGTATTAAAGCTACAGAAACTGGTATAATACAACTTTCACAAGATCAAAGAAGTTTGCGCCTTGTAAGTGACCTACCGAATGATTGCGCAGTGCCGCACCATCTACCTCATCGCGTAAGCGTTCGGACAAATGACCATCAGTAACTAGGCTGCCCAGCTGTTTTAAAGACTCAAGCTGAGCATCAGCGCTGCACGGCAACACCGAAATGGGTGTCTCCACGAAAAGCTTTTGCACCAATGGACGCCATCCACTTAACGGGACCTTGCTTTGGCCATCACTGAGGATGATAATTTGTCGCGGTGAATAATCTAAAGCACTTAACTGCTCAAGCGCGTTGCCTATATCCGTGGCTCCGAAAGCTTGGACGCTTTCCAACTCTGCAAGATTTGTCAAGGGTTGCTGCAGTGTTGAGCTAAACGGTATTACTTGAATATTGACTCCCCCTTCATCCTTGCCGATGGCCTGCAAGGCATGGATAGCTTGATCGAGTCCAGCTCCTTCCATGCTTCCGGAAACATCAAGCAAGCAAATAACGGCAGGCCGTGATTCCCGATACGAAGTAAACGCGCGATACTGCTCGGCTACAAGATTGATTGACGAGGCCGTTGGGTATTCGATTACGCAAGAAACGCCGGAGGCCAATAGCTCGTGTAGCTGCTGAGCGCTTACCGGCGGTGTCAACAGCTTGAGCGGTGGCAACTGAGTTTGCGCAACGATGAAATGCTCAACAATTTCTCCGTTTAGGGTAATGTCGAATTCAAAGTCTTTGTTGCTCGCGAGTGGCTGCAAAGTCAACTGCAGATGATTCTCTTGCAAAAAATCAAAACGTGGGACGGTTAGCATCTCGTGCTGAGTTTCAACGGCAAACTGCAAAGGAATTCTCAAGTTGTCGTGCAACAAAATATCCACTTGTAAAGAGGATTGTCCAGTAAAAAAAGTTGGGCACTGAATGTGACGAATCACACCAAAGGTTGGCGACTGCAAGTGAACGATGTCAATCCCTTCCAAGACATCATCCTCTATCTTCGACAAAGCACGGCCGTCGCTAATCACATAAAGCCGGTCAGGAGGAGCTAGCAGTTGCGACATGGCAGCCAAAGCTAATGACAAGTCACTAGAATTTGAGAATTGCTCTGTGGGGAAAACCCGCACCCTATCATGACTCGACGCCGTTGCCCACTCATCTAATGGGAAACCCGGCAACGCGCTGTAGTCACTTAAAGGGCGACTAGCGCCTGCGCTGAGCGACTGGTCGAACAAGAACCATATGCTGCCTGCGTGAGTAGAGTTAGACGGCAAAAACGACAGTGCGAAAGCAACGGCCGACAGAGCGAATAACGATCTATAAAGCATCAAACCTGCAAAAAATGTTGCGAGCTCACCGTTGCAATAAATCCTCCGCCGAGCAATTGGTTACCTCGATAAACAGCCACACCCTGCCCAGGGTTAATCGATTCAACACTATCGATGAAATCTATTTGCACGGTTCCCGGAGCGGTGCATTTCAATACCGCGCGAAATTGCTGGAATGCCGAGCGATATTGAACGGTGACATCGTGCCATTCGTCGCCAACGTTTAGCTCAAGGCCGAAGCAATGGAAGTCGTTAGCCGTAAGCGAACTACATGTAGTCGCAGCACGCGGCCCAACCAGGACGTCACCGCTCTGCGGGTCAATATCAATAACGTACATTGCTTTGGTTGAGGCAAAACCCAAACCACGGCGCTGTCCACGAGTGAAGCCCGCATGACCGCCATGAGTTGCTAGTTGTTTGCCCTCTGCATCGATGATGCGGCCTGGCTTGCCAAGCTGGTCGCGCGAAGTAAGCAACTCACGGTAGTTATTATCTGGGACGAAGCATATTTCAAAGCTCTCGGCTTTATCGTGAATTTGCAAACCAGCCTCTTTCGCTATTTGGCGCGTTTGAATTTTGTCGAGCTCGCCAATAGGTAGTAAAGTTTTAGACAGCGTATCTGGCCCAAGTGGAAAAACCACATAGGATTGATCTTTGCTAACATCGACTCCGCGATGCAATTGATGTTGCCCATCAATGTTGATAATGCGCGCGTAATGCCCGGTTGCTAAATATTCGGCACCAACCGCTGCAGCTAAATCCCAAAGTTTGCCAAATTTGATGTCGCGATTACAGCGCATGCATGGATTTGGTGTGCGCGCTTGCTGATACTCTTCTGCGAAATAGTTAATGATGGACTCAAACTCTTGATGCATATCGATAGCATGAAAGTCAATGCCTAGATGATCGGCAACCAGGGCAGCGTCGCGCGAATCTTCTACCGAACAGCAGCCTTGTTTATTCGAGCTAGAGGCAGCAGGTTTTGCTACGCCGTTGCGCAAGAACACGCCAATCACCTCATAGCCCTGCTTCTTGAGTAAGTAAGCAGCGACACTAGAGTCAACGCCTCCCGAAAGGGCAACAAGTACACGCTTGAATTCCATGATGGTCAATGTGCTAGAATAGCTCAGCGCATTATCGCTCACTCCTCATTAACATGCCAACTTCAATCGAAATGTTTGTTCTCGACACCGATACCACCGAATTTTACTTCCAGAATCCTGCCACTAAGCAGCCTAATAGAGTTGCCTCGCCGGGCACGAGCGAATCGACGCAAGCTACTACCGAAGTCGCCCAAACAGACGCTGGCGTCTCTACAGAGGATCCAGGCGGCATGGGCTTTTGGGTGATGATTGCCATCTTATTTGGCTTCATGTACCTTTTCGTCATTCGCCCTGAGAAGAAGCGCCAGAAAGAACGTGTCCAATTTCAAAGTGATTTATCTAAAGGCGACGGCGTGGTCACTGCTGGTGGCCTACACGGCGTAATTGCCTCGCTCGACGAGCACACGATTACGCTTAAGGTTGGCGACAACGTACGGATGAAATTTGACCGTGTCGCTGTGAGTCGCCGCGCGTCTACACAAGCATCTGAACAAGGCAAATAAAGTGTGGGCCTAAATATGATATGCGTAAAAGCTGAAATACCAAAAGAAATATGTGAAATTGACGATGAACTTAAAGCCATTTATCACAGTAAGGATACAATCTGTATTTGGGTATTAAAAAATCGTGATGATAGAAATAGGTTTATGAATGAAACAATTGGCATGCTTAAAGATGAAAGAGAAAAGTTCTTTGAATCTTTTTACAAATAATAACTAACAGTAAATTTTCTGCGCGATATTGGACTAAGCTATTAACCAAGCACGACGCAAATCCCTGCCGTGGTTGCAACGCAATTCATGCTCGAGACGCATGGCTTGCTGAGGGCTATCAAACCCGTCGGCAGCAATTATTGGCACGCCTCCGCCAAACAGTAATGGCGCTTCATACTTAACTATGGCGTGAACCAGCCCGAGATGAATCAGCGAATGAATAAAGCGTGGGCCACCCTCAACCAAGACGCGGCCTAAGTGATACTGCTCAGAAAGCTGGTGCCATATTTCAACGAGGTCTGTTTGGCGATGAAAGGAATCGGCATCAGTCGACCATGATGGCGAATACTCATCAGAGTCAAACCATAGTCGCTGCATCTCATCTTGTAATATTTTAAAATCGCTATCAACGGCGCTTGCACAACCTATAAGGACCTTAGTGTCCAAAATATTATGCTCAACGCCACGCGCAGTAAGACTTGGATTGTCGGCGACAACGGTTCCCTTCGCAACAGCTATAGCCTGTGAGGCTGACCGTAATTGGTGCACTTCTACTCGCGACTCTGGATTGCTTATCCATTTCGATATGCCGCTACTTGATGCGATGAAACCATCGGCTGTCGATGCCCACTTAACCAGAGTGAACGGAACTTTACGCGTTAGATGTGACAAGAAAGCTGGGTTCTGTGCGGCAAATTGTTCGTCACAATTTAACAGCTCTACCTCAACACCTTGCTGGCGTAACAGCTCGATAGCGCCACCCGCATGGCGTGGATCAGGGTCCGTCGCGCCGATGACTACACGCTTAACGTTTGACTCAAGAATCGACTCGACACATGCGGCTCTCTTCTTGGCGCCTCCTGTTGAGCTACAGGGTTCTAGAGTGACGTATAGTTCATCGGCTTGTGGGCAATTCTGCAGAGCCATTTCTTCTGCGTGAGCCTGGCCGAATTGTTGATGATGACCGTACGATACAACATGGCCGTCACAAAGCGCTATTGCGCCAACAAGTGGGTTGGGAGCCGTAAACAACCAATCGCTTTTTGCGGCCTCAGCAAAGGCGCGCTGCATGAGGTTGAAGTCACGATTACTCAAACGCTAAACTCAGAAACTTTTGGAGTGGTCACAGAAGAAGCGAGCTTAGCCGCCTCATCGTCACTCAAGTTATCAGCGCCAATCAGCGCCTTGCCGTTGTAACTGACTAAGTCAACATTGTAAAGCTGCCCTGGGGCAAAACCATCGCGGCTCGGTAGCAAACAGTAATGGCCGTTATGAACACGACCAAACCAATAACCTGGATTTTTCTTATCAGGTCGCTCAATGAGTATTTGAGATTTTTCACCCACCATTAAAGGTGTTTTAGCCTTGGCGATTTCACGCTGCAAATCAAGCAAGCGGTGGTTGCGACGCGCTTTCTGCTGCGGAACGACATCGTCATCACCCGCATGCGAAACAGTGCCAGGACGTGGCGAATACTGAAAGACATAAGACTGCAAAAAGTCAAATTCGCGCATAGCCTCTTCAGATGCCAAATGGTCGTCGTCTGTTTCTCCAGGAAAGCCAACGATCCAGTCCGAGATTAACTCGAGGTCTGGCATGGCATCGCGAAGCAAATTAATACGCTTGCGATACATGTCCAAGTTATACCCGCGCTTCATGGCTCGCAGCACGGGGTCCGAACCAGACTGTACTGGCACCGGCAGGAAACGCATAAACTTTGTTGAGCGTGACATTGCATCGACCAACTCTTGATCAATGTATGACGGATGCAGGGGAACCATGCGAATACGTGCGATACCCTCAATGTGCTCAATCGCGTCAAGCAAACT
>CAXGOF010000137.1:0-5032 GCA_964011335.1 uncultured bacterium | reverse complement strand
CGACGGACAGCAGCAATGGCGAGAACTTGGCTTTAGCTCAGTGTACCTAACTCCAGAGAAAGGCATCCTTCAAGGCAAGGCCGCGCACATCGCTTTAGACGGCCGCGATCTAGCCCACGCTATTATTGAGGCCAGTGGTTTAGAGTTTGCCTCTTTACGCAGTGGCACTGGCGGCTATCCCGGTACACCAATGTCTGCCCTAGCAGTACTGCGGCAAATATTTCTACTGCAAAACTCAAACGAGTCCTACCCCGCCATAAATATTGGCGACACCATTGTGGTCCGCGCCAACAGCTCGCGCGAAATAGAGAACTTCTTAGATTTACAGCGCGACTATGACACTCAACAGCGCACTTGGGTTATTTACGGTGGGCGTGATGCACATTTACATAGCGACCGTCTGCTCAAACAACGCGTTGCCGTGCTGTACCAAATCAATTTTGACGAGGCACCAGCAGCTGAGGAAGAATTAGGATTAGATAATGAACAGCGCGAATATTGGCGCCAACCCTTAGCCCAGCGTAATGAACAACGCCGTCTTCACCAAAAGCAGGTTGACGGATTTATAGAGCTGCGCAACAGCGGTGTTTGGTGTGGTTTGCTACCAACAAACGATAGCGACGATTTCACCGAGCGCTGCCAACAACTCATCGACGCTGGACTAACCGCTGATGAGTTACGCTTAGCTATGTCGAGTGATGTTTTAGATATCATTCAATCCTACAGCACTTTAAGCGACTACATGTTATGTGCCGAGCCATTCGGCGATTCGATGCAATCACCAACATGGATGTTCAGCAACGGTATGGCATTCCGCTTATCGGATGATGACAAGAAAGATTCCGATGACGACTTTGACAACACTATGTTTGATGGTGGATGGCACTTGACGTCCGAAACCCAAATGGGAACCCGCGAATTCGGCATTACCGTGTCTAGCTCTGACAACAGCGTACATAGCTTTCAGCTTGAAGATCCCAGTCAAACTCTAGACTGCAGCGACGTTAAATTCAGCAACGGCAAGCTTAGTTTCATTTTCTACGTAGAAGAAATGGATCTCAACATCACTACTACCGTCTCCATTAAAGATGACAAACTAAGTGGTAAGCTAAATACCTCGTTCGGTGACATTGATGTAAGGGGCGAAAGATTATCTGATGAAGTCGAAGTTGAAACGAAAGATGACGACGAAGGTGAAGATGATGAGGCCAACGACCAGGAACTTGCTGTCGGTCATCCGCAATACCCTACTGATAGCGATGACTTCCGTCGTCCGCATAGTGACTGGGCTGCGAATGGTGCAACCACTTTGTTTTTCAGGGGCGCCACGCTCTACCGCATGGATGGTAGCTCACCCGCCATTTCTAATTTACTTACTGTGAAGGGAAAAATTGTAGGAATCGGCAACGATGTCGTCGCGCCGAATGATGCGACAATAATCGACGCTAGCGGGTGGCACATTATGCCTGGCATCATCGATGCCCACTCGCACCTAGCACTTGACTCGATTAACGAGGGCAAAGTTGCTATTTCTGCTGAATGTCGCATTGGTGATATGATTCGCCCGCAAGATGTTGGTATTTGGCGTGCTGCGGCTGGTGGCACCACGGTAGTGCAATCACTACATGGTTCAGCTAACCCTATCGGTGGCCAAGCTGCAACGTGGGAGCTTAATTACTGGGAGCCTTCGATCAATGATTTGCTAATAGAAGATGCCGCGCAGAACATTAAGTTTGCGCTCGGCGAAAATGTAAAGCAATCCAATTGGGCAAGTGCGTGGGGCAAAAGATTCCCGAACACGCGAGTCGGTGTTGATGCCGTTTATCGTCGCGCATTTATAGCCGCTCAAGATTACCGCCTGCAACGCGAGTTAGCCGAGCAAGGTCGCTGGCCTGATTTTGTTGAAGATGTGCGCTTGGAAGTTCTAGCTGACATCCTCGACAACAAAATTCACATTCAATGTCACTCGTATCGCGCCGACGAGTTGCTGATGTTCTTAAAGGTTTGCGCCGACTTTGGTATTGAGCGCCCGACATTCCAGCACGTTCTTGAAGGCTATAAAGTTGCCAACGAAATTGCTGCGGCAGGTGCAATGGCATCGACCTTCTCTGACTGGTGGGCTTATAAATATGAGGTAAAGGATGCCATCCCATGGAACGTTGAGATCTTACACAAAGCTGGGGTCATCGTTTCCATCAACTCCGACTCGGATGAAATGATTCGCCGTCTTAACACCGAAGCTGCAAAGGCTATGCTTTACGGTGGGTTAAGCTACGAAGACGCGATGGCTACTTGCACCACTAACAGTGCTAAGCAATTGCGTTTGGCAGACCGCTTGGGCAGCATTGAAGTTGGCAAGTACGCTTCCTTAAGTGTGTTCGACAAGCACCCCTTAAGCAATTACGCGCGTTGTGTACTTACCCTTTCGCAGGGCAATGTACTTTATGAACAACCACAAAGCATGGATTCGCGTTGGGTTGAATATGCTCAACAAAGCCGTGAATTTGCCAAACGGCGTACAAGCTTGGTTGAGATGAATGACAACCTCATGCAAATAGATGCAGAGCTTATGTCCAAATTCACCAAACTGGGTGACGGTAAAAAGTACTACATACAGAATGCCAACATTCATGCTGTCAGCGAAGAAGCATTCTACGGTAGCTTGCTCATCGAAAACGGCCTCATCAAGAAAATCTACCGCGGCCGCAGCACTCCGCCGATGCTACCTAATCTTGCAATAGTTGATGCTAACGGTAAAGATCTTTATCCTGGCTTCATCAACTCACTTGATCGTACAGGATTGGTTGAAATCGAATCGCTGCGCGCTAGTGATGACACCGTCGAGATTGGCGATGATCAAGCAGACCTGACCGTTGAGGTCGCCATCCACGCAGACTCAGCACACCACAATATTACGCGCATGACTGGCGTTTCATATGTGCTAACCCAACCGGGCAGAGGACGCATCCGCGGCCAAGGAGCTTTTATTCAATTAGCCGGTACCACTACCGCCGATATGATTATTAAAAGACATGGATTATTTATTAATTTCCCACGCAGTGCGCGATTCGAACAGAAAGATGGGCCTACGGAAAATGACGATGTCGAAGAACTTAATAACTGGATTGAGTTGACCAAAGAGTATGCTAGCATCGAGATGCATGCACAGCGGGACTCGAAGCTAGAAGCGTTAATGCCCTACTTTATCCACAAGCAACAGATTTTCTTAGTAGCTGACTCGGCAGCAACCATAATGGCGGCTCGCGACTGGGTAGCGAAGCATGATTTAAATGTTGTTTATGTGTCGGCAAAAAAATCTTATCAGGTTGCTGGCTATCTCGGAGCGGACAACGCAAGCATCATTACCGGCCCGGTTCACTCGCTACCTACCGGGTCGGCAGAGTCGGCTTTTGACTATCCATACCGTTCACCATCACTGCTAACTGCGGCCGGATGTCATGTGGCGCTATATACCAACGATATTAACGTCACACGTAATCTTCCTTTCCAGGCTGCCACTGCCGCGGCATGGAGCGTCGATAGCAGTTTCGACGCACTGCGCAGCATCACATTGGGCGCCGCAGAAGTTTTACAGCTTGACCCATACATCGGAAGTATTGAAGTCGGGAAAGTGGCTAGCTTCTTTATTTGTGACGGTGACCCCTTTGAAAACGGTGTCCCAATCGAAAGGCTTTTCATTGGCGGTAGCGAAGTAGACATTGTTTCTCATCAATCTCAGCTGCGCAACCGCTATCTAAAACGACTGCGCTAGACTAGAATATTAGGCCGTGGAACAAGCACAAAAACTCATTCGCATCCCATCCGATATTGGGGCCGACGCCGCCAAGCGCGGCCTAAGTCATATGGCTAGCTCAATGTCGGGCTCATCGATATTACGTATTGGTCAAGAAATCCGTAATATAGTTGACCGCGGAGATGACGTCGCGAATTTAACGATCGGCGATTTTTCACCGAAACAGTTTCCTATACCTGATATTTTCCGAGAATATCTAAACGACGCGATAAACGACGGCCATACAAACTACCCGCCAAGCGCCGGCACTGCTGATTTACGTGCTGCTGTGAAAGAATACTTTATGCGCAATCACAATCTCGACTACCCTATTGATGGGATAGCTATTGTGTCAGGCGGACGCCCTTCTTTGTATGCTACTTATCAATTGTTGGTGGATCCTGGCGAATTGGTACTATTCCCTGTTCCGTCATGGAATAACCACAACTACGGCGATACTTGCCAAGTCAAAGTTCGAGGAATTCAAACGCGGCGCGAAGACTCATTTCAACCGACTGTCGCCCTGCTAAAACCGCATGCTAAAGATGCGCGCCTGATTGTGCTGAACACTCCGCAAAACCCTTCAGGCGGCGTAATGCCCGAAAAGGATTTGCGCGAGTTCGGTGAATTCTTAGTTGAAGAGAACGGTCGTCGCAAAGAAGCTGGCGAAAAACCACTGTACTTGCTGTTCGATCAAATCTATTCATTGCTAACGTTCGACAATCATCAGCACTTTTCTCCGGTGCAATTGGTGCCTGAATGCGCGCCATATGTAATCCATTGCGATGGTATTTCGAAAAGCTTTGCAGCGACCGGACTGCGCTGCGGATGGTTTGTTGCTCCACCGGCAATTACTAAAAAGCTCGTTGCACTTGGCACCCACCTAGGCACCTGGGCGCCGCTTCCTGTGCAAGTTGCTACTGCGCGCTGGCTGCGTAACCTTCCAGCAATTGACGACTGGCGTGAGGACATGATCGGCCGCGTGCGTAAACGCCTCGACTGCCTGCACAATGGCCTTCAACAACTCAAAGACGAGGGCTTTGCTTGTGATGCTATCGAGCCACAAGGGGCGATTTACATCTCAGCACAATTTAAACTTTCTGGTAAAACGACTCCATCAGGAACTGTGCTCGAAAACAACGAAGATATCCGCTCGTATTTACTGCAAAACGCTGGCTTTGCCGTAGTCCCTTTTGCAGCGTTTGGGGTCGACCCGGACGACGAAGATGGCTGGTTCCG
>CAXGOF010000136.1:0-5097 GCA_964011335.1 uncultured bacterium | reverse complement strand
CGCTGGCTTCAAGCTCGATCAATAAGGTGCTCAGCCGACGTAATTGATCGGCAACTTGCTGTTGCTCAATAGCCAACCGTTGCTGTGCGCCTTGTGCCTCCAGCGCGGTATTGGCGAATAAGGCCGCTGCGAATACTAGAACAATAAATCTCATAGCACAGCCTCTTGGGTGCGCAGGTAAAGACCACGTTGGCGGTCAAGAAGTTGGCGGAGTAAGTTCACTGCAGATTGATAGTCTTCCCAAGAGACTATGGTTTCAAGGATAACATCTATTTCTTCGCGTAATCGACTAAAAGGTTGGCGCAAATCTTCTTTGTTCTCGAAGGCTGTTACTAAGTCGCGAACGGGGTAGTCACGAGCGATGAGTAGCGCATTAGCGAGTTGCCATAAATTGTGAGACCGCCCAGTAAGAACTCCAGCATTTTGTTGAGCAAAAACATTTACTACCGCACCGTTCTTAAAGTTGCTGCCAAGTAAGACGCGCAATGCGGCCAGTAATTCTGCTGGATTGGCATCGATTTTGCCAAACACTCGCTCACACAACAACCACTCACTCTGTTCTAGTGCCGCTTCAATCGAATCCACTACACGGCGAACCTCGAAGGACGAAACCTTCTCTTCGACTTGTGCAAAAACATCTAGTTGGTCGCGTAAGTTCTCAAGCCGACGTCGCAGGGATTGCACTTCCTGCAATAAATGCGCTTCGGCCTCCTCAGCAGATTGCACATAATAGTTTGCGGTCTGCAATGTCGATTGATTCGCAATAGGAATACGATTGTCGCTGACGTTTAGATTGAAGTGCTGACTGCTAGTGCTAGCGGTCTCTTCGGTTGAGAGTGTAGCATCCAAAGAGAGAAAGCGCTTCGCACGAAGCCCGTCAATAATCTCTTTCGTTAACAATTGCTGCTCTTGATTAAGCAACTGTAACTCACTCAAGCTAAAATCGTCACTTAGCTGTATGGATAGAGGCAAGAGGCCGCCATCAACAGCATAGAAGTTGCGCTGCGGATAAATCACCTCAATCTGCGGCGCTAAATCAGTGAAGTACTGCCAACTAAGCTGGTTAGGGTAGTAACTAGTGAAACCATCTTGGTTCTTTATGGTAATGGTTAGCGCGTTGCTCTCAGTAGCGATGATGCTGCCACTATAGAGCTCTTCGTGAACCAGCAAAAGAGTATTGTCGTCGGCGTCAACGACTTTGACTTCAACTCCGTTGCCATCAACGGCAAAGTTAAACTCAATCAAAGAACCTTCAATTACGCGCAGCTCTTGGCTACTCGAATCTTCAGGTGGTAACAAAGTGTATGGAGGTGCCGTGACTGTAACCGCCCAGTTACTGAGCATGGGTGCATCACCAATGATGACTTCGAGGCTTGAAGACACCTGCTGATGGTCTCCGCCGCTCAGGCTAAAAGTGGTGGTACTTGATAGTGGAGGTAAGTCATATTTGAAATCTCCGCCCCCTAAAGGTGTCATACCATGCGATTGAGCTAAGCCATGCAGTATCACCCTGCTAGGGAGTTCGCCAATGGCACGCGCTTGCAAGCTTAGACTTCCTGGGTCGCTGGTATACAACACTAAGTGATTGGGATCAGTCGATGTCAGAAAGCTATTTTGGGAGCTGAGGTTATCTACAACAAAAATTAACTTAGTTTGTGCAGGCCAAGTAATGTTACTGCCCGTCATGCGCTGCCAAAAGATACTGTTGTGCTGTGGAAAATAATAGGCACATAATGCCAAGGCGCTACAGCTCAGCAGCGCACATGAAAATTTAATCAATGGCGAACTTAAGGGGAAAATATGCTGTGGCTGAAGCTGTTGACAATCGTCAACGGCCTGGTCTACTAAAGACTCTAAGAAACTGCCTTTGCCCATGTCGTGTTGCGCGCACAGCTCTACACTTGAACTTAATCGATCGTCAAAATGATGATTTTTTTCAATGATTGCCGCCAGTTGCGCTGCAGTGGGTCGATGGCGCAATAGTGTTACTAGCCAGCGCTTGAATAAGTAAAGGCAGAGCAGTGCCGCAAAAGACGCGTACAATATTCTCACAACAAATGGCGGCCGTAGAAAGTAATCTAAGCAAAATGATAAAGCCACAATGCCGCAAAAGCTGAGCAGCAACAGGGCAGTCCCTTTGAAGGCGTGTACCGTAAGTATCCGGCGCTGTAAACTTTGCAAGCACTTTTGGATGACAGGTGGTAGTGGATGGCTCATCGTTGGAAAATCGGTAAATACTCTTTAGGGATTTGCAAGATTAGGCAAGCTGTTGCCGTGCCATAGGTGCTTCCTGGACCAACATTGTTTGGCCATGACCCATCTGATTTTTGCATCCTAAGTAGCTCGCCCTGTATTAAGCGCAAGTAATTACGGTACCGTTCGCCGCCAGCAATATGGAAAGCTTGTACGGCATAGTAGTGCCCATAATAGAAATAATAATGGCCACCCATGCCGCTTCCATACTGGCGGCTAAAACTTGCAGCTTGCGACTCGAGTCGTTGCAGCCCACGCTCAATGTCGGCATCGGCGTATACCCCGGCACCGTGCAAAATCGTAATTCCAGCAGCTGTGAGCGGGAAAGAAGCTCGCGCCCGCAAGTTTGGCTGATAGCGAAAATCGCCAGGGCGCGAATCGCGGTCTAGGCTCCAGGCAGGGTCGGCGTTACGTATTGCCGACTTGCGCACATAAGCAACCGCAGCATCAATCGTGCTGATAGGTACTTGAATGCCAATGTTATGCGCTGAACGCAGGGCTAAAACCTGGCATGCCGCCACGGACATATCGCTGTCCGCGACATGTGGTTGATAGCGCCATCCACCGCTGTTGTTTTGACTGGCAACGATTAAGTTCACCGCGCGTTGCAAAGCGGCGTGGACGTCATCGCGTGGCGTCATGCCGTAAACTTCTGCTAAGAACAGTGTGGCAAATGCATGTGAGTATAGTCGGGTTTCATTATTGCTGATGTATCCGTCTTGCTGCACTTGTTGCAAAATATAACTTACCGCTTTGTCTACGACTTCGCCGTATTTTCCACGTTGCGGCACATGTCCACCAGCTAGAAACGCCATGCCCGATAAAGCGGTTACCCCGACGTGGCTTACATCTTGTTGCCAAACTTTGTAACTGCTGTCGAGCTTGTATCCAACGTCGGCTGCCCATGAGCCATCGGCCAATTGCGAATGCGCCAAAACTTGCAAGCCGCGATTGGCAGCTTCGAGAGATGGCGAGGCTGTAATCTGAAGTAAGGCGATGGCGAGAATAGACATTATTTTATTTCAAAAGTGTAGTGTCGCTTAGAAACAGAAACAATAACTTGCTTTCGGCTGAGCGATATTTGTGGTTTAGTAGCGCTTAGTAAATGTAAATCCATAGACTGATGGTTTATCAGATTACCAGTCGCATCAACCAAAACTAAGTGCAACGCCATCCGGCGGTTGACTAGATCCTCGACTAGGAATGCTACTAGCGAACCATTTTGCAGTTGCATGTGTGTAAACGAACGTTGAATGCAATGAGTGAACGGTACTTCGTTAAGCAGGGTGGTGTTTTCTTGACCGCGCAAGTTGGTGAACGACAGTAACAGCTCGTTTCTGCCTCCCATGCTATTTGAGAACATAATTTCATCTGGCGCGGCTTGCGATAACATTTCACTAGCTTCGCGTTTGCTGATGCGTCCGACCGGCCGTTGATGGGTTAAATCAATATCGGCCAACCAGTCATCGGTGACATAAATAACGTGTTTCCCAGCCACTAAAACATTGTTGCGATAGTGCGCTTCTTCTTCGAGTTGTATTTCGTAAATAACCCGGCCGCTACGCGGTTCAATGAGTAGTAGCTGACTGGCCTGGTCGTCGCTGGCATGACTTGTGTGAAGAATCAAATCTCCGACCACCTGTGGATCTGAGAATGCCGAAAGTGTTATGCCGATATCATTAACTTGGTATTTACCATTGTTGCTAAAGTAAACACAGGTTTGTGCTGTAAGAATCGCGCAACCGTCAGTGAGGGTGACACATTTGTCAATCAGCGACGGAATTCTAGTATTAGAATCAAAAAGGGTAATATACTGAGGCTCACCATTTTTCACTAAAATCAAAGTGCGTTGACTTTGGAATAGCAGTAAGTCTTCTTCGCCCCTGAAGGCATGCAGTAAAATCCAGTTGAACGGCAATGGAGATTCAGCAGGAGGTGCAATGCCATCGACGATTGGCAATGAGTTGTTGCCATCGAGTAGTTGTGCGTGACTGTTATAGTCGTCGCTGCTAAACCGATAGGCAATATTGAAGAGTGATATTTGGCTGTCGATGGTCAAATCGGTGCTTGCTAGCTGGGCATCTAACCATTCTTCAAGTTGCTGCTGCTTACTCGAATCAGTCAATACCTCGGTCATCCAAGAATAGATTAACTTATTACTGTCGTCCAGCAAATAAACATCAAGCAGGCGTCGCCAGTCACCGGATATTTTGGCGTCTAATGCGGCAGCTGGCACGGTGTGGCGTGACAACAACAAAGCCGGGCGCCTTGGGTCGCTCATAAGCTGCATGTTAGACTCGGCTGTGCTCTCGGCTAATAGCACCAGTGCCTGCCATGCGACATCGCTATCGTCACATGTGCTTAAGCGCCTGAGCAGACTACGAGCAGAGTTGCGGTTGTCTAGTAATAGTTCGCAACGTGCGACAATCAAGCTGGCCAAATCTCTATTGATGACATCAAAATAACCTTCAGTCAATTGGTCGCGCAGTTTACGCTTAATCTTTTTTACGATGGACAAATCATCGGCGCTCACTTGCAAGTAATAATTTAAATCGCGGCGAGTGGTTTTTGGTTGCGCAGTGCTCAAGATATAAGACTTGTCGCTACGGTAACAAGTAATTCCGCGGGATGTCAAGAACAGTACCGCGCCATCGCTAAGCTGTATAGGACTGCTGGCTAGTTCTAGAGAATCGTCCCAACTGATTGCCAAAGAGGTGTCGTTTATATTATTAAGCGCAGCGGTAGCGACACCTTTCTCACAGGGCATCCAGGCATGAGTGCTGCTTAGCTCGGACGACAACAGATTCTCGTTGTTGTAACCGTTGTATCTGTAAAGTTGAGTAG
>CAXGOF010000135.1:0-5102 GCA_964011335.1 uncultured bacterium | reverse complement strand
TGTGCTGCTGCCATCTTTTCACCAGCCTCAGCCCGAGTCATTTCCCCAGACCTTATAGCTTCTCCTAAGCGCTCACGGTAATAGCGCTCGGCCTCAGCCCGAGGTTCCTGGTTACTGTCCTTCTTGCGCTCAGCGCGTGATCCACGCTCTTGGCCTTTCTTACCCCGCGGACGTTCGGCTCGAGCTTGGTCACCGTCAGAGTTTTGCTGCATTCTTTTTTGTGCTGCTGCCATCTTTTCACCAGCCTCAGCCCGAGTCATTTCCCCAGACCTTACAGCTTCTCCTAAGCGCTCACGGAAAATAGCCATGCGATCTTCACCACGAGGTTTCTGGTTACTGTCCTTCTTGCGCTCAGCGCGTGGCGCCTTCTTTGTCGCTCCATAAGTTTCATACATGGCACGCGCCTGTTCTTCCGTCAAGTCGCCTGCGGCAACAGCTTCGCGTAAACGTCGCCCAACTTTTTCATCTTTCTTCGTAGCGGTTTTGCGCATAGCCGAAATCATCGCTTCAGCTTGTTCTTGGCTAATCTCACCTGCCTCAACAGCTACTCTTATGCTGGCCTGCACTCCGCCATCGCGTTGAGCGTGAATTAAATCGGTCGCTGATATGAGAAGAATCAGCGGCAAAAGTGTTTTCATTAGTGTTTTCATCATGTATATATTACCCCTTATATTCCCCATAGTTTCTCTGTTTCTGCAATAATAATGAAATGATTGCTTCCCTCAGTATAGCCCTCAGCCTTCTACTCTTTCAAAACCCGGAAGACCCTGGTGCTTACCAAGTCGCTGTTCAAGACGTCAATCACTCAGATAGTCACTACGGGCGCGGCAACATCAGTGCTCGTGTTTACTATCCCACAAACACCAATGACGGGCCATTCCCGCTAGTAGCATTCATGCACGGATGGATTGAGCCCGCCAGCGATTACGATGAGTTTTGTACTCACCTAGCCAGCTGGGGCTACGTCGTTTATTCCAACAATACCGAAACAAGTATTTTTGGCACCCTCCAGGCAGAGGCCGCAGATACTCGCGCGGGATTGCAATGGGTCGAAGACAGCTCTCAGGATTCTACGTCCTGGCTCTATGGCATGACCGACAATCAGCCGTGGTCTGCTATCGGTCATTCTATGGGTGGCGCCGCCGTAGCTTCTATGTGTAAAATTGACCCTCGTGTAAGGCAAGCTGTCATGTTCGAGCCCTACAAAGGCTCCCTCTTAGGCAACTCAAGCGGCGCTTTTAACTGGTTTTCAAATTTCAGCGGACCTGTCTTGGTTATCGGCGGGACCGATGACCTCACGAATAACTGGTCATCCACTGTTTTTCCTTGGTACAGAACTGCTGACAACTCCTCGAGAAAAATTTGGGCGCTGATTAACGGCGGCGATCACTTCGGCACAACCGATGCTGATATTCATGCTTTATGGGGTTTTGGCTCTCTAAGCGGAAGCGAGCAACAGTTAATTCATCGACGACTGGCAACTAGCTTCTTACAAGCCGAGATACGCGGCGATGAAGATTTACTGTTTGACTTGTTTAATACCATAGCCACCGATTTTGAAGCGTCATCTTCTGACACCCCATTGTGGGTTGTTCTCGATCCTAATAATTCAGGAGTGATTCAAGTAGGATCTTTCGCGAAGCCCGGCGACTATATGAGAATAGCTGGGTCAACGGGCACAGGCTTTACCCAGTCGGCATTCGGCGACATACTGCTCGATATGAATCGCTTGCGTATTGCACATGCAAATGTAATCCCTCAAGCTGGCATTTCATCGTCGCAGCTACCAATCAACCCTTCCTTTAGTGGCTCAACCCTGTATTTCCAAGCTTTAGCGACTAATAACGGCTTGGGCTCTATTTCAACGCTGAATGAGGTGCATATTCCATAAGAATATCGACCGGCAGTAAAATAACGCTATGCTAGTCACCACATTCTGCCTTTCTCTGAATTTACTCGCGCAAGCACAGACCTACCTAGATCTTAATGGCGACTCGTCCCGTCAAACTGTCGTCGACCGCGAAGCTGGGCAATACCTCGGGCACGTAACCACCGCCATGCTCGAAGATGGAGAAACCATCTTCGCCACTTACCCCAAAGGTCATGGTCGCGGCCAAATAGTGATGAAGAAAAGCACCGATGGTGGCATCACCTGGGGTGAACGACTTGAGGTGCCTAAATCTTGGGAAACATCGAAAGAAGTGCCGACTCTCTTTCGTACTATCGATGCCAAAGGCAAGCGACGTTTTGTTTTGCACTCTGGTCTCTACCCTATACGCCAAGCCGTCAGTGAGGACGATGGTGAAACATGGACCGAGCTAAAAGCAATTGGTGAATACGGTGGTATCGTTGCCAGCGGATGCATGATGCGCTGTAAAGATGGTTCATACATCGCGATGTTTCACGATGACGGTAGATTTATCGGTGATACCTTTAAGCCAAAAGATGCAGCGCCATTTCATGTATATCAAATTAGATCTAACGATGGCGGACTAACCTGGAGCGACCCAATCGTTATTGCGGCACACGCCGAAGCGCATCTGTGCGAACCCGGCATCATTCGTTCACCAGATGGCAATCAACTGTTAGTCTTACTACGCGAGAACAGTCGTAAAATGAAATCGTTTTATATGACCAGTGATAACGAAGGAAAAACCTGGAGCGAGCCAAAACAAACCACGGCCGATTTGACTGGTGATCGGCATACGGCTGTGTACGCTCCAGACGGAAGATTATTTATTTCATTCCGCGACACCAACCAAAAGTCTAAAACACTTGGAGATTGGGTTGCTTGGATTGGTAACTATGACGATATTATCTATTCGCGCCCTGGTGAATATCATGTGCGTCTTAAAGACAACAAACACCGTTGGGATTGCGCCTATCCGGGAGTAAACCTATTAGGCGACGGCACCATTGTCACTACCACTTATGGACACTGGGACGATGGCGAGCAGCCCTATATTTTGAGCGTGCGGCTCACCTTGGCTGAATTAGATAAGCTAGTCAGTCGGTAGCTGATTCGGCTAACCACGGAGACCCACTGCGGTAGTCCTCTGGCTTATAACCTAATCGACCACCGCCAAAGCCGTACATAGTCGGCTCGAATACGCCGACAGCAGAACCATCAAAAGGAGTGGTAGCTATTTTGTCTTCATTGCCTAGGCACCACATGGATGCCTGAAAAAACAAACGGTGCAAGTCTTCATCTAGCCAATCCACTGCCGCACCCATAGTGGTGACAAAAATTCTTTGCGTCACATCTTCGGGCAGTGCGCGTTCGCGTAGCCACGCCACCGGAAGCATCGGGTCATTCTTCTTCCCGTCGACAGCAATGTCTTCGACATCCATGCCTGCCACCACTTCGCCATGCAGCAGTACGGTCGCATCATCCGGTAACTTGCCGACGGTGTAAACATCGGTCAGTCCGAAGCAGTTGCCCACCCCCTTCAAGACTGGATGTTCGCTAGCTGCCGGACTGGGGATTCCGCGCGTAGCTTCATGCCCATGGTGACCATGATGACTCACCCATGTTTCACCTAAGACCTGTTTGCCAAATCCTCCCGGCCATTCTTTTGAAGTCCATGTCCAATGCGCGTACTTGCTTTCTTTGTTTTTCGCGTAATTAAAAGCATGGGTGGATGTGCGGAACCCCACCAGGGGATTCCCAGCTTCAACGTAATCAACAATATACTTCATTTCGGCATCAAGGAATTCACGGAAGCGTAATTGCAACACCAACAACTCAGCATTTGCAATTAAATGCAAGCCGGGGATATACGTAGATTCATCTGGGTCGATGAAACCAGTTTCTTGGTTTTGGCTGAAGAGAACGATGCATTCGAATCCCAGACGATTCATCGAGCGTGCCAAGAAAGGCAATGCTTCTTCGCTACGGTACTCTTCGTCTCCAGCAACAAACACAATGCGTCTACCATTACCGGGAGAAAGTTCAGCATCACCTTCGTAAGTCAACCACTGAGGTGATTGTGTTGCCGCTAAAAACAAGGAAACTAACATCGACGCATCATAACAGGTTAGATAGACTACATTTAGTGAAAAAACTCCTGACTCTTTTACTTTTGCTTTCAGCCTGTAGTCGACCCGCTAACGAATCGCGCGTTGGGCAAATACAGTTGCAGGAGAGTGAAAGTATTGTGATTATCGGTAACGGAGCCGCCGAACGCATGCAGCATCACGGCTGGTTTGAGACTTACTTGCAGATCGAAACTGCTGGCAAAAACATTAGCCTGCGCAACCATGGTTTTAGCGGTGACCGCATCAACCATCGTCCACGCAATAGCGGCTTCACAAGTGCAAACGACTACTTATCTATTTCACAAGCAGACGTCATTATTGCTATGTTTGGCTATAATGAATCATTCGACGCTGACCCGGCCGCCTACGAGAAACTGCTGATTGACTGGGTCTCCGAGACGCGAGAAAAAAAATACAACGGCAAGTCAGCACCACGCATTGTCCTGGTTTCACCACTTGCGCACGAAAACTTAAACAACCCCAACCTACCTGACGGGCGCAACAACAACATGCGCCTTGCTGCTTATGCTGAGTCTACACGTGCCGCTGCAGCAGCAAGTGAATGCGGTTATATAGACTTATTCGCTATATCTAAAAAACTTTATGCCACCAGTAATGATTACTTAACCCAGGATGGGATACACCCTACAGTGGGTGGTAGTCACAGTATTGGCATTGAATTGGTTTGGTCGTTACTCGGAGAAAAGCCCGACGTGGCGAATCCAAACGCAACGGCTATCAATAAGTCAGTGCTTGACAAGAACCTACACTGGTTCAATCGTTACCGCGCAACGGACGGCAACGATGTTTGGGGATCGCGATCCACTTTGTCATTCACCAACGGGCAAACCAATGCAGATGTTTTGCAGCATGAACTCACACAGCTTGATGTTATGACCGCCAACCGCGATAAAGTCATTTGGGCGGCAGCGAATGGCGAAAGTATAGTTGCTGATGACTCCAACATACCCATGGATATCGAAGTTATAAGCAATCTAGACAAGCCCCAGACCCAAGGCGGTGTTTCTAAGCTCGGATCGAATGACTATATCACTGGCGAAGAA
>CAXGOF010000134.1:0-5141 GCA_964011335.1 uncultured bacterium | reverse complement strand
CATCGATTCATTATATGATAGTCGCATGAAGATAATCGCCGCACCTTGCCTTACCATCCTATTGGCCGGTTGCAGCTCGCTTGAGTCGGTTTCACGCCTAGATAGCTTCAGCCAAGATTTACTTCCTCAAACTAAAACTTTGCGGGTGATTGGCAACACTGGCGACATCGTTATTTCGGGGTTAACAGCGCACAACGGCATTCATGCCAACATCGACTACTTTGCACAAGCCGATTCCCTGGAAGAAGCTCAAAAAATAATAGGCCAATTAAAGGTGACTTCAAGCTACGCCGACGGAGGAATCGCTATCCTTGAAGTTACAGGCTCTTATGATAATTGCGGCGCAAATTTATCTTTACAAGTACCTGAGGGGGTCAATTTAGACATTCGCGCCGGCAATGGCGATGTTTATGTTGTGCCCAGATTAAAGACCCTGACCGTGCGCACTGTAAACGGTAATGTGATTCTAAACTCACATAGTAAGGTGCGCGCCAAAACGACTAACGGAGACATCGCCTTAGACGGTAATAGTGCTGATTTTGATTTACGCTCAGAAAATGGCGATATTAGTCTCACTCAATCTGCATTATTCGCTGGTTCGGGTTCGATGACCACGACTAACGGATCACTGCGCATCCACAATAGCGCGACTATCGATGCCAAAATAATCGGCGCCACCAGTAATGGGAATTACATGATTTATGGACCGTTACTGTTTGAAGATCAGGGCGACGGGTTGATTAGATTAAGCACCAACAACGGTGACATTAATATCACTCACAATGAGATGCCTGCCGAGGTAGAATAGTGTCATGCTCCAACTCTTAGTAGTCGGATTGGCTGGCGGCTTACTGCCATTGCTGGTCAAATGGAATGACCGTCGCCTGCACATCGCACTCGCGCTTTCTACCGGAATTTTTCTCGGTGCAGTGTTTTTGCATATGCTGCCAGAAATGCCTGTCTCCATCGCGGACGCAAACATCGGGCCAAGATTAATCTGGGCCGTTGCTCTCGCCGGAGTGCTGGCGATTTACTTTTTAGAGTCGCTGGTGTTCAGAACTCACGACCACGATGAGGTGCACCGCCATACTGCTGTAGGCTACGCAACACTTGCCGGTCTATCACTGCATGCCTTCACCGTCGGTATAAGTTTGTCAGCCACGGAGTTGTCCACACCAATCATGGTCGGCATTTTATTCCATAAGGCCTTCGAGGCCTTTTCCCTAACCTCTGTTTTCCAGCTAGCTCACTTCCCGCAAAAGAAAGTCGCTACGCTGATAACACTGTTCGCGTGCATCACTCCACTTGGGTTATTGATCGGCAGTAAAATATTGCCACAACTTTCATCAGGCACTACGGCCATCGCCGTAGCCTTAGCGGTAGGCACATTTTTGTATGTTTGCCTAGCTGAATTGCTACCTGAAGTTTTTCACCATAAAGAAGATGTCGCGACTAAGGTGATTTTATTACTAGTCGGCATCGGCGGTATGGCGCTAATCCAATGATCGACTTCTTTGGCTCAATTTGGTCGATACTGGTTGAGGCCGGACCGTGGCTACTTGGCGGTTTCTTTATTGCCGGATTACTTAAAGAATATATTCCTCAAGATAAAGTCTTTAAGCATCTAGGGCGCAACAACTTTGGATCCGTGTTTAAGGCGTCCATCATCGGCGCACCACTCCCCCTATGCTCCTGTTCCGTTATTCCGACAGCGGCAAGCCTAAAACAAGCCGGGGCGTCTCGCGGCGCAACCACCGCCTTTTTAATTGCCACTCCCGAAACCGGAGCCGATTCAGTAGGCATCACCTACGCCTTGATGGACCCGCTCATGACCATCTTGCGCCCGGTTTCGGCCGTACTCACTGCGATTATCTCAGGATGTTTAGTTAATAACTTAAACTTTCCGCCTGAAGAAAAGATTAACGAAGAGCAAAGTTGTTGCGCGAGCGTCACTCCGCCTGCGAAGCCGTCCGTAGTGATGGCCTTCAAGTTCGGCTACGGCAAGCTAATGGCCGACCTCGCACCATGGTTCATCCTAGGATTTATCCTGTCAGCGCTTATTGCACTATTCGTCCCCGACAACTTTTTCGGCGACGTCATTCCCGGAGGATGGCTCTCATTAATCGCGATGTTGTTAATGTCACTGCCGATGTATATTTGCGCGAGTGCTTCTACTCCGATTGCAGTGGCGCTAATTATCAAAGGACTCGACCCAGGTGCAGCTCTTGTGCTATTGCTGGTTGGTCCTGCGACTAACATTACGACCATATTAATAATCAAAGAATTAATCGGCAAATCAGCGCTGCGTGTCTACCTTGCGGGTCTTGCTGGCACCTCGCTAATAATAGGCTATTTGGTAAATATCATCTATTCGAAACTAGATTACAATCTCGCGGAACGAGTCGTGGTGGACAGTCACCAACATGCCTCTTTGTACAGCGAAGTCGCCGGCATCATTCTCGGAGCATTACTGATTTGGCACTATATAAGTTCTTTTTTCAAAGAGTCTGCAAATTAGCAAGCACGACTAATTCCAGCTATTGGCGATTCCATGAAAAAGCAGCCGCCCAAATGAATGGACGACTGCTGTGAAGATTAAATTTACGACTTTATAGAAGCGCCGAAGCCAACGCCCTCGATTGCTGCCAGAGTAGCTATCTCGTCGTATGCAGTGTTAACTTTTACAGTTGCTGTACCAACTTTTACATCATATTCCTCTACCCACGGTAGAGAGGCAAGAGCCCTAGAGACTTTACCGCCTCATGAACCAGCTCAGAACATGCCCGTAATAGCGATGGTGATAGTTTGTGAAACAGGAGCTTCAGCCTTAGCAGCTGGGGCAGTTGTTGCAATTGCAGGTTGCATTTTTACCATTGGCTCTGCTTGTGGATCTGGTGCTGAACACGCTGCAAAGACTAGCAACGTCGTAGCACCGCAGTATGCGATTTTTCTCATACCCCATCATACGGTCTCTGGCGAGCTATGTTAGAAATAAAGATGCCGTAGCTGCTGTGCAGTAAGTAGCCAACGTGCCGGCTAGCATCGCCCTTAGGCCCAAAGAGGCAATTTCTTTGCGGCGTTTAGGCACAATTGTGCTTAATCCGCCTATCTGTATGGCGATACTGCTGAAATTTGAAAATCCGCATAATGCATAGCTAGCAATAATTTTCGAAGCATCACTCAATCCGAGAGTGGAATAGCGCTGCAGCTCGATAAACGCCACGTATTCATTGACCGCCATTTTGGTGCCAAGCAGCGCGCCCACCTGGGTCATCTCGCTCGCTGGCACGCCTAGCAGCCAAGCTATCGGTGCAAACACAGTTCCGAGAATCGACTGCAGCGTAATGTCATCGCCCAACACCGATCCCATCAACCAATTGATGACGCCCAATACTCCAAGGAAAGCTATCAGCATCGCAAGAATATTTATCGACAATTTCATGCCTTCCGAGGCACCGGTTGCGGTGGCATCCAAAACATTTGAGTATTCGGATTTTGGCTGACTCACGTCTTTGCCCATCGTGGGCGAAGTCTCGGTTTCCGGGAAAACTATTTTCGCAATAGCCAGCCCCATTGGTGCTGACATGAGTGTTGCCGCCAACAAATGCCCTGCAACATCAGGAACAACCGTGCCCATCATTTCTACGTAGATTGCAAACACTCCGCCAGCAACAGTCGCGAAGCCCACGGTCATAATAGCGCCTAGTTCTGAACGCGTCATTGTTGCTAAGTAGGGTCGTACTAATAATGGCGCTTCAGTCTGTCCTACAAAGATATTAGCTGCCGCAACTGTCGATTCTGATCCAGATGTACCCATCAACTTTGACATCACTTTTGACATGGAGCCAACGAGTATCTTCACAAACCCTAAATGATGTAGTAGCGTAAACATCGCGCTGAAAAACACAACTGTAACAATGACAATCGCGCCAAAAACCGCGTGTCCACCATCCAGCCCGAGGGTTGCTTCTCCGAAAATATCTTTGCCCGCAACTTTTGCGATGTCGATTAAACCGCGCACGAACTTCTGGGCACCATCAAAAAATAAGGCGCCAAACGATGTCTTCAACACAATAAACGCCAGAACCCATTGCAGTGCCAAGCCACTACTAACGGTGCGCCAATTAATCGATTTCCGGCTGTCGCTTAACAAATAAGCCAGGCCGAGGAGGCAGAGTATTCCGAACAGAGGTTGCATCTAAATTATTTACTGACGATAGCTTAACGCTTCCTTATGCTAAGCATATGGACCACACCCGCAGAACCTTTCTTGGCAACTCAGCAAAATTAGCCGCCTTCGCTACTACATCTTCAGCATTCCCGTCTTGCGTTAGCGCACCACTTCAATCTAAGGTGGCAGATTTTGAAATATCACTAGCGCAATGGTCTTTACACCGCGCCTTTGGTGCCGGAGATCTAGACAATCTTGACTTCGCGAAGATGGCGCGGCACTTTGACATAAACGCAATAGAATACGTCAATCAATTCTTTCATAATAAAAGCTTGGACGAAAATTATATCGCGCAAATGAAACAGCGCGCTGACGACATGGGAGTGCAATCCCTTCTTATCATGTGCGACGGCGACGGCAACCTTGGCGATCCATCCGCTACACGGCGCGAAATTGCCGTGCAAAAACATCGTCAATGGTTGCGTGCTGCCAAACAGCTAGGATGCCATTCCATTCGAGTTAATGCGGCCAGCTCGGGCTCATTTGAAGAGCAACAAAAACTAGCCGCCGATGGCTTGGCTAAACTAGCCGATTATGGCGCAGAATACGGATTAAATGTCATTGTAGAAAATCACGGTGGCTACTCGAGCAACGGCAATTGGCTTGCCGGAGTAATGAACATGGTTGGCAAAGACAACTGTGGGACCTTGCCGGACTTTGGCAACTTCAATATGTATAACGGCAACGACGTGCAGGATGGATTGTATGACCGCTACCAGGGCGTAGAAGAAATGATGCCTTTTGCGAAAGCTGTTTCAGCTAAATCGCATGCCTTTGACGATAATGGAAATGAAACCGGGACCGATTATTACCGTATGGTCGAGTTAATTTTACGTTCTGGCTACACAGGACACATCGGAATCGAATACGAAGGCGGCAAGCATAGCGAAGATGATGGGAATACTAGCCC
>CAXGOF010000133.1:0-5156 GCA_964011335.1 uncultured bacterium | reverse complement strand
GTTGCCGCTGGGCGTTGCTCATTCGTTAGCCCGCGACATTGACCAGAAACGCAACTACTTCACCGATAAACGACTCTACAATTCGGAAGATAAGAACATCTGGAAGTGGGACACGAAAACCCGCAAACGAGTCGACCACAATATTGCCGTTTCTTATCAAGAGATGACAGCATGGGGTTCACCAGAGTCGCTGTCTTATAACGACCACGTTATGGCGTGGGCGCGTGTAGATTTCCTGCTAAAGGAGCATAAAGACTGGGTGGCAAAATGGCTGTATCGGATGCAGGACAGCTATGCACCAACCCTAGTTCCTTCTGCTGAGCAGCTTGTAGAGCGCGATAAAGAGATCGTCGCCGAGATATTTGTCTTTGACGAGGGTAATTTCGAATCCGTTTGGCAAAAGTGGGTAAAAAAAAATTATAAGAAAAAATAGTGCTTATCTACTTTAGTAAGTAGGTTTTGAGCCGCAAATGTGTGTGAGGGGGACCTCGCGACATCATGCGACTTCAAAAGCTCTTGCCACTAGCACTGCTCACAACTTTACTTCCAGCCTGTGGGGCTGCAGGTGAAGATTCGCCTAATAATTCGCCTGATCGCGGCCTTGCTGGTGATGATGGCAATGGCGGCAACGCAGATGAGCCAATCTATCCTCCAGACCAAGTATCTGGAGCTGCTACTTTTTACGTTGATCACGACAGTGGGGCAAGCGATGTTCCGCCAGGTGATGCCGCTAAAGGCTTTGCGAGTGCATATAACTCTCAAGGCCTCATGCGTAAGCTTCATGACACTGGTACTGCCGGCGGGCTACTGCGACAAAATCTGAGAGTTAATACTCCCTACGGAAACATTCCAACCTCACTACAGGAAGCAGAACAAATCGGACTCGAAACATGGCTTACGGTGATGGGAACTCCGCTCGATCAATCCATTTCTACGGAAGGTGAAGAATATACCTCTGGCCTGCCGCCCTACGCGCGGTGGACACCGGCAAGCGCTGACACTTGGGCCGATACGGTTATCACGATACTCGAGAATTACGAGTCGCTCCACGGTTTTGTGCCTAGCTTTGTAGAAATATGGAACGAGCCAGATCGTCGTGAATTTTACAACGGAGACATCGTGGACTACTTGGAATTGTACACAGCTGCCTCTAAAAAAATTAAATATCGCTGGCCCGAGATGCAGGTGGGCGGAATGGGATTGGCCGGATACAGGTCTGAGATGGGCGGGACTCAATCGGCAATTTTATCCCTAATCGATCATGCTGCTGCCAACGACCTGCCTTTAGATTTCGTGTCTTGGCACCACTACACCATCGCCAATGGCTTGCAATACTCAAGATTTTTAGAAACGCTACATCAGCGTTTGGACAGCTACAACATGTCCGATGTTAAATTAATAGTTTCTGAATGGAACATTTACCCGTCGCCAAATCCAGAGTTTGATCGCGGACACAATGCCGCAAACTACGCTGGGTTTCAAACGACAGCCCGTGAATTAGGTCTGGATGGCAACATAATGTTCGTATTACAAGATGTAAAGCGTGGCAATGCCACCATTGGGGATTTTACGGGGAACGGCATGGGTTCTATTACTGAACACGGCATTAAGAAGCCGGTGTTTCACGTTATTGAAACTATCCAAGCCATGGCCAGTGAACCTATGCTCACAACAATCCGCCCGGAGGAGGAACTCAGTGTAAATGTTTATGCGACTAGAATGGGCACCCGTGTACGGTATGTTGTCAGCAATGATGCAGTGCCTGGCGAGTGGGTATGGGCGAATCGATTACGCGACGCCGGCTTGGCACCTGGTTATTTATGGACTCTTTACTCTAGCGCAGCAAAAAATAATGGGCCCGCCCACAAACCAAGTCACGCCGAGTTACTTGCAGAAGGTATGACAGAATTAGAGATATCTGCCATCCGCGAAATAGAAGACGAATTGAACATGGTCTGGAACTTTAGCAAAAAAAATCGCCCTGTTGAGATTGTTTTTGGGGGAGATGAAGTGCCAAACATCTCGAATGTTCGCCGTTTCGATAGCGCTCACAACAACTTTGCTAACCGACTCGATGAAATAATGCCTTACCTCGTGCAGGCTGAAGACAACGCTAAGTGGTATGGACTGAATGAAGTATCAGAACACTTCGCGACTAACGGGATTATTGTGAGCCCTGAAGAGCTCGAGCTTTACGATGATATACAGCAATGGGCTACAGAAAATAATGTGCCGCCCGGCATCGCTATAGATTCGATGAATGTCTACCTAAAAGCACTTGCTGAAGGACAATTACTTGATATGGATTTATTGAACAGCTTGCCGCAAATGAGTGTTAACTCACTGACTGCTGAAGGTGCTAAATTGACGGCTACCGCTGGCGCGGTCAGCTTTAATATGGAACCTGACTCAGTCGTCATTTTTGATATTTACCTTTAATCAGTCTACGCTGTAATACCAAACACCAAGCTGTCCCTCGGTTTCTTCAACCGCCATACGCATCGAGTGCACTTCTATATCTGCGAAGCTCTGCTGCAATTTTTTTAGCAGCAAACGACCGACGTAGGCTGCAAGGTTTTCAGCCGAAGTGTTGTTCACAGGCAAGACAATAATATCTGTGCCGGGTGCTGCGTAGTACCGTTCCCGGTAATTGATTTCGACAACTCCATCCTCGCGAGTCCTGTGAGTAAGCTCGAGATGCTCTCCTGGAATTAGCCAACGTTCGTCTAAAGAATCGACAATTTCGCGAATGAGTGGCTTAACCTGAGTGAAGTCAATCACTAACCCAAACTGAGATAAACTGCCAGACACTTCACAGAACACTCGGTAGTTATGGCCATGTAAGCGTTCGGCGCTACCATCGGGGAATATCAAAAAGTGTGCCGCCGAGAACTTTAAATATTCCTTTTTTATTTCTATTGCCCAGCGTTCCATTTTAGATTTGAATATCGGCTAGAGAGAAGACTGGGCCCTGGCTGCATGTCGTCGCGTAAGGCCAATCAGAAAATTTCCCCTCGACGCTAGTAGGCACTGGGCAAGAATTGCAAACTCCGAAGCCGCACCCCATATAGGTTTCTAGACTCAAAAAGGCGGTGAGATTACGCAAACGAGCAAAATCCGCAAAGGCATGCAACAAACCCTCTGGCCCACATGCTACAAATGTGGACTTGCTTGAAATACGCTTCTTATCTAGCTCGGCTGCAAGGCAAGCAATGACGTTACCCTTGAACCCATGACTGCCATCGTCCGTAGAGTAATAAGTAGGGAGACTTAACTCGTCGAATGACTTATGGTCAAATAAATGCTGCTGCGTGCGCCCGCCAAAAAACATGTGGGTGTTTTCTGATGCGCCAAGTGCAATACGCTGTTGAGCATACATTAGAAACGGTGCGCTACCAACACCTCCAGCAACCATGACTACGTCTTCATCGGCAGCAGCGACATCGAAACCATTGCCTAGCGGCAATAAGCAGCGTAGCATCGTGCCAATGGGTGCTTCGACTAAGGCCGCTGTGCCCTTCCCCATTTTTTGGACAAGAAATGTAAATACATTTGGCTCAGGCCGATCATAAACTGAAAAAGGGCGCGCAATAACTGTTGGCGAATTTTCGGATAGCGACAACATCGCGAATTGCCCGGGACGCAAGCTATCAGCGATGCCGCTGATTTCGACATCAATAACCCAAGCCTGCTCTCCAACTTCGCGGCTGGCGACAATGGGTGCTAAAACGATTTGGGAGCTATCTAAGGCTGATGCCATGGCCTAATTGTAGCCTCGCGCAGGATTACAATGTAGCTGTGGTTTATTCTGACAATCCGGCAACCGCAAGCGGGGTAGTACTTTACTCAACAAGCGCTAGTGGGCGCACTTTTTTGCTATTGCAAAGTGCCCGCCATCAAACATGGGGGTTCGCCAAAGGGCATGTGGATGGAGACGAAACATTATTAGAGTGTGCCCTACGCGAGGTGTCCGAAGAGACGGGATACAGATTGTCAAGCGGAGATGTATTCGATATTTTCAATGATTGCTCTACGTATACGCCGCCCAAAAGCGGCGAGCTGAAGCGTACCGTAATGTTCCTCACGCGTAATCCAGTCATTGCGAATGAGCTACAAGTATCTGACGAGCATCAGCAATCAAAGTGGTGTAGTCTGAGCGAAGCGCTTGAATTACTCGAACATCAGCAATCAAAGATTTGTTTGCTACGCGCTGCCGATTGGCTGCGAAGTAACTGATGGACACCTCTGAGGCAAACGACATTCTTAATGAGATGGATAAGAATGGCGAGTCTTGGCCGCAACATTGCCGCCAAGTGGCACGTGTCTCCCGCTGCTTGGCCGATGCTCTAAACCATTGCGGCGCCGATATCGATGCCGAATTATGCGAGCGCCAGGGCCTGTTGCACGACATCGGGCGCAGCAAAACTCACGGACCCTTGCACGGTTGGACCGGATTTACCATGCTCCGAGGTCGCGACCATGCCGCCGAAGCGCGTGGATGCCTCGCCCACTGGACTAAGGGTCGCCGCCAGGAAGAATTAGAGGCAGTCCAGATGTGGAAGCCCTCTTTCATAGCACGGGTGTACGAGATATTCGAGCAACGCCCATGGGATATTTACGATTCGGTAGTTAGCGCAGCCGATTCTTCGGTGCGACACACCGAGATTGTGTCGATAGAGGACCGCCATCAAGATTTATTCAACCGCTATGGCGATTCTCTTTGGATGCGCCGCGCTGCCGAACTTGCACATATTCACGCCACTGAGTTGGGCGATATATTAAAATCGCCAATCGCAGAGCTGATAAGTCCTCTCTACGGTACCGAATAATGACTACCACCCCGCCACTTTATGGCCTCGACACCTTCGCCTTGCCTATTCGGCAAGCAGTCTGTGCAGCTATCGATGTTGATCTCGCTTTGATTTCACTCGAACGACCACGGCAAGAAGAGTTAGGCGAATTTGCCTTGCCATGTTTTCGTTTCGCGAAGCAAGCGCAAATGACGCCACCTGCTTTGGCCGTGAAATTGGCTAACGCATTGAGTATCGAAAACGTTAGCTGCGAGGCTGTTGGTCCATTCTTAAATTTCAAAATTGACGGAAATGCATTAGCGCAGACTATTGTCACTACGGCGCAGAGTAGCACATATGCTGGTG
>CAXGOF010000132.1:0-5163 GCA_964011335.1 uncultured bacterium | reverse complement strand
AACAGTACTGGCGGACGCGTCACTAAAATATTCGCTGGTTGGGTGACCTGGCTGCGCGACGAAGTGGTGGTGCCCAATGTGGGTGAAAAAGACGGGCGCCGTTTGTTACCGCTGTTTCTGACGCTGTTCTTCTTTGTAGCCTTTATGAATCTCCTTGGGCTCATCCCAGGTGGTTTGTCGGCAACCACAAGCGTTTATACTGCCGCAGGTTTATCGATGGTAACGCTAATCGTTATGGTTGCTGGTGGCATGATCGTTCAGGGGCCTATTAAATTCTGGATAAGCCTTGTGCCTTCTGGTGTGCCGATCGGTTTAGTCCCTATGCTGTTTGTGCTTGAGGTGTTAGGCCTCATAATTAAACCTTTCGCCCTTACGATGCGTTTGATGGCGAACATGACAGGAGGCCACTTGGTCCTTTTGTCTTTCCTTGGCCTGATGTTTTTCTTTGGCCAAGACAGTACTGCTGTCGGTTTTGCGGTATCCCCGCTAGTCGTAGGCATGTCTGTTTTCATGATGATCATTGAAGGCTTCGTTGCTCTTCTACAAGCGTATGTATTCACTCTTCTTTCGGCAATTTTTGTCGGCATGTGTCTACATCCTGACCACTAATCTCTAAAATAAAATAACATAGATGTTTACTCTTCTTCAAGAAGTTGCCTCAGCAGTCGATACAGAAGCTGCCCAAGCAGCAATCAGTACTGTTTCTCATGCTAACGCCGCAATCGGCGCTGGCCTTGCTGTAGTTGGTGCTGGTATTGGTATTGGCCTTATCGGTCATAGTGCCGGTTTGGGCATTGCTCGTCAGCCAGAAGCTGCTGGTGAAATCAAAGGTAACGCCATCGTTTTGGCAGCACTAGTTGAAGGCGCTACTTTCTTCGCGATTGTAGTCGGCTTGCTTTTCGCTCTTAAGTAACAATTACCGGAACGCTGTGTTTACCTGCTTCGCGTGGGTAAGCACAGATTCCAATTACGCAATGAACCACCTCTCTCTTTCCACAGTCCTATCAGGCGAAGGCGGCAACGGTATAGCAAGCTTGCTAAATGTTGGCCAGTCCTCAATGATATGGACTGTATTGATTTTCGTTATTGCTCTTCCATTTATGTGGAAGTTTGTTTTTGGTCCTATCACGAAGGCTCTGGAGTCTCGTGAGGATCAAGCGCGCGAAGCTGCTGCTGCTGCCGAGGCAGCACGTAGTGAAATTGAGCGCATGAAGGCTAGTATTCAAGAAGATCTCGCGGATGCGCGAAGCGAAGCTGCCGAGCAGGTTAAAGCCGCTAAGGTGCGCGCCGCTGATCGCGAAAAAGAGCTTCTTGCTTCCGCGAAAGAAGAGGCTGCCAAAGAGCGTGCACGTGCAAAGGCTGACATCGATCAATCGTTGATGTCTGCGCGCGAGGTTTTACGTCAAGAGGCGGTGCGCCTCGGTGTCGACGTGGCCCAGCAGGTCATTAGCCGCGAATTCTCTAGTTCGGATCAAGACCGTCTCGTTCAAGATTTCCAATCGAAAATCGAAAACTAAGAAATGTCAATCGCTGCCCAGTCGACTCCTGCTGCTAGCCGTTACGGACTAGCTTTGTTCGAGGCTGCAAAGTCTCAGTCTGCATTAGATGCAGTGCAAAGTGATATGAGTTTGTTGGAGGAAGTCCTCCGCTCTGACGTTGGCCAAGCGCTGTCCGATCCGCGGTGGTCTGCTGCTGCAAAGCTGGGGGCTATTACAAAGGCATTCTCTTCGGGGCTTCATTCTTTGACAGCCGACTTTATTCAAATGCTTGCTCAGCGTGAGCGTCTTGAATTACTGCCACAGGTGCCCGTTGTTTTTGCAACGTTGCTCGATGAGCATAATGGTGTCCTTCGTGGTCAACTTGAAGCAGCGTTTGCTGTGAGCGATGAAACGCTTGCTGCTGTCGAAGCTTCACTCTCTCAAAAAACAGCTAAGAAGGTTGTGTTAAGTGCTTCAGTGAACGAAAGTTTGTTGGGCGGCATTTGCGTGACTTTGGCTGGAATTCTGTACGACGGCTCCGTTCTGGGGCAGTTGAGCAGGATGCGAACTCGTTTAGAGGCTGTAGAGCTCTAATTAATTTCAACAACTTGCTTTAATCAAATGGAACTCAATCCTTCCGAAGTAACCTCTGTCTTGAAAGCTGAAATCGAAAACTTTCAGTCTGAGGCTTCAACTGAGCATGTAGGTCAAGTACTACAAGTAGGTGACGGCGTTGCCCGCGTTTACGGTCTTGACAACTGCATGATGTCAGAACTCATCGAATTTTCTGGTGGTGCGATGGGCATGGCCCTCAACCTCGAAGAAGATAACGTTGGTTGCGTGCTTTTAGGCGATGCCGCCTCTGTTAAAGAAGGCGACACCGTTAAGTCCACTGGCCGTATTATCTCTGTGCCTACTGGTGACCCTTTACTCGGCCGCGTCGTGGACGCGCTGGGCAACCCTGTAGATGGTAAAGGCTCTCTCGGTACTAGCGACGACGATCTCCGACCAATCGAGCAATCCGCTCCTTCGGTGGTTGAACGTACTCCTGTGTGTGAGCCAATGGCGACAGGCCTCAAAGCTATTGATGCTATGATTCCTGTTGGGCGTGGTCAGCGCGAATTGCTGATTGGCGACCGCCAAACGGGGAAAACGGCTATTGCTATTGACGCGATTATCAATCAGAAAACTACAGGTGGTGGCGACATCACGAACCCTGAGCAGGTGCTTTGTGTTTATATAGCTACAGGTCAAAAGCAATCTACAGTGGTAGACGTTCAGCGCAAGCTTGAAGAAGCTGATGCTATGAAGTACACCATCATCGTAAACGCATCGGCTTCTGAGGAAGCATCTATGCAGTTTATCTCCCCGTACTCAGGTACAGCGATGGCCGAGCGCTTCCGCGATGCGGGGCGCCACGTTTTGGTCATATATGATGATTTAACTAAGCAAGCTTATGCGTACCGTCAGGTGATGTTGCTTCTTCGCCGTCCGCCAGGACGCGAGGCTTACCCGGGTGACGTGTTTAACTTGCACTCGCGCCTTCTGGAGCGTTCCGCTAAAGTGGCTGACAACGCTCCAGAAATCAATCCTGAAAAATACTCTAAGGGCGGCGGATCTATTACTGCTTTGCCGATCATCGAAACCCAAGAGGGCGACGTTTCTGCCTACATTCCGACTAACGTAATTTCGATTACCGACGGTCAGATTTTCTTGGACTCCGACTTGTTTACCTCGGGTATTCGTCCTGCAGTAAATGTGGGTATATCGGTATCGCGTGTAGGTGGTGCGGCTCAAACTCCAGCCATGAAGAAAGTAGCGGGTGGTTTACGTATTAACCTCGCTCAATACCGCGAGCTAGAGGCATTCGCTCAGTTTGGTTCAGACCTTGACGCTGCGACGCAAGCGACACTTAATCGTGGTGCTCGTCTCGTAGAATTGTTAAAGCAAGGTCAGTACCGTCCTTTAACTAACGCCGAGCAAATAGTTAGCATTTACGCTGGAAACTCGGGTGCACTAGATGATGTCGACGTGAAAGATGTAGCAATATTCGCTGCAAATTTTTCTGAATACATGACAGCCGGGCACAAAGATTTAATGGCAACTCTCAATGATTGGTCTACCAAATGGACAGACGAATTAGCCGAGCAAGTTGGCGCAGCATGTGCTGAATTCAAGACAACATTCACAGCTTAATAAACAGTGGCAACAATTCGCGACCTTAGAGACCGCATCGATAGCGTAGGTAGTATTCAAAAGATTACCCGCGCCATGGAAATGGTTGCCACCACCAAATTGCGTCGATTCCAGACTAAAACCGTTGCTGCCAAGCCTTATGGCGATCGTCTTGATGCCCTGGTTACTGGGTTGTCAGGCACTCTTGGTAGCGATTCAAGCGCTGCGGGAAGTGCTGCAGCACTGTTCGCACCAGGAAGTGCTGAGGCGCCGACTGGCATTCTGTTCGTTGGCTCGGATCGTGGCTTATGCGGAGCTTATAACTCAAACATTCAGCGTAAGCTTGATGCTGAGTTGGCCCAAATCGAAGGCGATTACGTTCTGTATGTAGTAGGTAAGAAGGCCATGGCTTATGCTACGCGCATGAATTACCCTGTCAGTCACTACTTCGAAGAATTCAATCTCGAGAAAATGACAGCCGCCGACGCTTCTGTATTAGCTTCAACTCTTGTAGATGACTTCCGTTGTGGAAAAGTTTCGGCCGTTCACTTGTGCAGTACGCTTTTTGTCTCAGCAGCCCGTTACGTCCAGAGCTTTCAACAGTTTCTTCCCATTGCAACAGATAGCCATGACGAGCTTGTCACGGCTGGCGATGCAATCCTCGAACCGACTGGCCCAGAATTGATGGGTGAGTTGATTCCACGTTACCTTGAGAATCGTTTTTTCCAAGCGTTCCTCGAGGCAATCACTTCTGAATATGCATCACGTCGTTTTGCCATGAAAGGCGCGACTGATGCAGCGAGCGATATGAAAAAAGATATCACTCGTCTTTACAACCGTGCACGTCAAGCCAAGATTACTCAAGAAATTTCTGAGATAGTTTCCGGCGCAGCGGCACTCTAAACAACCTGCCGAAAATGAGCACTACCGGTACCATTAAACAAATCCTAGGCCCTGTTGTCGACGTTTACTTCGAAAACAACATGCCTGCCATCAACGATGCGGTCGATGTTCCTGTAGAAGGACAAGACTCGCTAGTTCTCGAAGTTGCTGCCCACCTGGGCAACAATACCGCACGCTGTATTTCCATGGCATCCACTGACGGTTTTCGTCGTGGCATGGAAGCCATAGCTGCTGGAAGCCCAATTACGGTTCCAGTAGGTAAGGCTACTATGGGGCGTGTTTTCAATCTTCTTGGCCGTCCGCTTGATAGTCATATCAAGGGTGGTGTGGAAGCTGATGTCAAGTGGCCTATCCATCGCCCAGCTCCTTCCTATGAAGATCAGGAGGCCGTTTCTGAGGTTTTCGAAACAGGCATTAAAGTTGTAGACCTTCTCTGTCCATTTGCGTTAGGCGGTAAAATCGGCCTAATGGGTGGCGCTGGTGTAGGCAAAACAGTTCTTATTCAAGAGCTCATTCGTATTACTGCGGTTGAGAAGGGTGGTTTCTCTGTATTCTGTGGTGTTGGAGAGCGTACTCGTGAAGGCACCGACTTGTGGATTGAAATGAG
>CAXGOF010000131.1:0-5281 GCA_964011335.1 uncultured bacterium | reverse complement strand
GACGCCATTGACAAAGAGGCAGTTGCGTCCGTCCAGGTTGCATCGCTGCTTGACTCTCCGAGCAAACCAACCACTTCTGACGATTGATATTTGCCCATAGGGTTTTTAACTACAGCCTGCATCGCAAAACGCGACCCCAGGTACGCCACTGGAGGCAAGCTAACACTGAACTCGTAGAGTCCACGACTATCCAATTGCCCTCGAAAAACCTGTATAGGGCTAACAAGCTGCAAGCCCAATAGTGCACTATTGGTCGCAACCGTTGGCCTTCCAGCAAGGAGGATCGCTGGTTGCCCAGGGTAATCCCCACTGATTCGTATTTCCATTGTTGCGCCCCCATATAAGCCTGTAGTCTCAACAACAGGTTGCTGGGCGGAAAGAACCGCACATGAGAAGAGGATGTATGCGGCCGTAAAGGTTGACTTAAAGATGTACTTCATGTTTATTAGCGCAATGACTCGTTCAAATTCTTAATGAGTCTCATTAGTGGCGCACGCAAATTATATCCTACTGTATCGTCGACGCCGGACAATTTGGCCTATATTCAAAGATTGGCACTATTCTTCACATACGCGCGTGCCGTGAGCAGCCACATACTCACTAAACAGCGCGGAAAGGTTTGCCGCTACTGGCCCGCAATTGCCATCACCAATCATGCGGCCGTCGACTTCGCCTATTGCTGCGATTTCGCCCATGGTGCCAGTGCAGAACATTTCGTCGGCACGATAAACAGCCGTCAAGGAAATATCGCCGACCTCACACGCAATATTGTTGGCCGCGCATATTTTCAGGACTGTGTCGCGCGTCACTCCCTCAGGGCAAGCACGAGTGGTCGGTGTACGCAACACCCCACCGTCGACGATAAAAACATGCGTCGCATTAGTCTCAGCAACGAAGCCCTGAGTATCGAGCATCAAAGCATCATCTGCACCCGCAGCATTGGCCTGCACCTTCGCCATGATTGACTGCACCAAATTGTTGTGGTGAATATTCGGATCAAGAGTATCAGGGCGGAATCTACGCACCGCAGATGTCATGAGCTTCAATCCAGCCTTGTCATAAACCGGAGCCTTATATTCAGCTAATACTATCAATAGACTCCCTTTAGTGTTCAGCCGTGGATCCATTCCTGATGTCATCTTCTCGCCACGCGATAAAGTTAAGCGGATATGAACACCATCGCGCATGTTATTAGCAGCCAAAGTACGGGCAATTTGCTCAGTCATTTCGGCGTCCGTCGGGATATCAGCAAATGCCAACGCTTTTGCTGACGAGCGCAGTCTAGCCAAGTGTGTGTCAAGACGAAATATCTGACCATCGTAAAGCCGCAGACCTTCCCATACGCCATCACCACCTTGGGCGAGTGAGTCAAAAGGCGAGATCCGTGCTTCGTCGCGGTGGACTAATTCACCACCAATATTGACTATTAAATCAGCATTTCGTTCATCGTATTTTTGCAGCATAGTAACATCATAACAGTTTTATCCTAGGCACACTCTTTCGCAAGGCACCCACCACATGAATCGCAGTGCTGAGAGTGGCTGTCACACCCAATTCTTCAAAGATAATTGTTAGTAAACCACTTAAAGATAGAGTATTCTTTGCATTATGGCTTTAATCTCATTACGACAATTACTCGACCATGCCGCTGAAAACGATTACGGCGTACCGGCATTCAACATCAACAACATGGAGCAAATGCTCGCAATCATGGCTGCTGCCAAACGATGCGATGCACCGGTAATTATGCAAGCTAGTCGCGGCGCGCGCCAATACGCCAACGACACTGTGCTAACGCATTTGATTCGCGCGGCCGTTGAGATGTATCCAGAAATTCCACTGTGCATGCACCTCGACCATGGCAATGCACTTGACACCTGCAAATCGGCAATTGAGGCAGAATTCTCATCCGTAATGATGGACGGTTCGCTCGAGGTCGATGGCAAGACCCCTGCTAGTTACGAATATAATGTTGATGTCACTAAATCAGTGGTTGACGCCGCTCATAAAGTTGGCGTATCCGTAGAGGGAGAACTTGGTTGCTTAGGCTCGCTCGAAACAGGCGAAGGCGAGAAAGAAGACGGCCATGGCTTCGAAGGTGCGCTTTCGATGGACATGCTTCTGACCGATCCTGTACAAGCCAAAGACTTCGTTGAAAAGACTGGCGTCGATGCTCTAGCGATTGCAATTGGTACTTCGCACGGTGCATACAAGTTTACACGCGAGCCAACAGGTGACATTTTAGCGATGGACCGTTTGGCTGAAATTCACGCGGCAATCCCTAACACTCACTTAGTAATGCACGGATCCTCCTCAGTGCCGCAAAACTTGCAAGATTTGATTAACGAAAACGGCGGTGCAATGAAGCAAACCTACGGTGTGCCTGTTGAAGAAATCGTTAAGGGCATTAAAGTTGGCGTACGCAAAGTGAATATTGATACGGACAATCGCATGGCGATTACTGCTGCAATTCGCAAGGTATTCCAAGAGTCACCAGAGGCCTTCGATCCACGCAAGTATCTGACCCCAGCAATGACGGCGATGACCGAGGTTTGCATGCTGCGCTACGAAGCATTTAACACCGCTGGCCAAGCTGGCAAGATTAAAGCGATTTCTTTGGCCGATATGGCCGCGAGTTACAATACGTAATTCTTAAGAGTTTACTTAGCGTATCCGAGTTGCTCGAGGTTTTGTAAAACCTCGGGGCTCAAATCAGTCGAGCGAACCCGTAGTGTTTGAGAATCTAGTATCTCACTTAACACCTTTCTCATTTTCAGCAAAGTGTCTTTGTCAGACACGGTCAAGTCATTGTTTTCGTCAGGGTCTACAGCTAGATTAAACAATGACTCTTCGTTAGCCTCAGGAGCAACAGTCAACTTGTAGCCATCTGCAATCACCGCCCACTGAGGGCCAGCAACATTTACTCCTGTTTCATCAAGCAGCTCTTTGACTCCTTGTTCATCAAAAATTCGACGCTGCATGAACACCGGACGAGAAACACGCTGAGTACTATCTGGGATCATTGGTGCAAAACTGATGCCACTAATATCTTGCATTGGTGGCATTTTTAGAAGCTCGAGAATGGTTGGCGCAAGATCAACATGCCCTACAGTAGTGTCTATTCGTTGTGGCTCCAAAGATAAATGCTTGAGCAGCAAGGGCGCGCGCACCGCATCTTCGAATAAGTCGCGTCCGTGGCCGAAGTGCCCGTGTTCACCGAATAGTTCACCGTGGTCGGCAGTGATAGCCATTAAAGTTCCAGCGCTAGCTTCTTGCGCGGAAATAGCTGCCATAAGGCCAGGCAGAACGCTATCGGTGTAGGCGACGGCTCCGTTGTAGCTTGCCTTATCTAAGTCATTGCCGATCAAATCAGGCGTAATATACGGCTCTAAGTACTCAGTCGGTTGGACATATGGCTTATGCGGATCCATTAAGTGAACCCAAACACACCACGGTTTGTCGTTCGGTTGACCGGCAATCCAGTCGCTAGCTGCCTCAATGGTATATGAACCCGAACGGCGGCGCTTCAAATTAAAATCTTCGTCAAATTCATCGAAGCCTTGGCTTAGACCAAACTGTGCCGTCAAGACATAAGAACTGACGAATGCTGCCGTGTTATACCCATTGTCACGAAGATGCTCACTTATTGTGACGACATCATCGGAAACCACAACTGCATTTTTCAGCACGCCATGCTCATTCGGGTACAAGCCAGAGAACATTGTAAGATGAGAAGGACCCGTAGTTGAACTTACAGCATAAGTATTTTCAAACATAACTGATTGCGACGCTAAAGCGTCGAAATTCGGCGTTAACCCGGCCTCACTGCCATATGCGCCAAGGTGATCTGCGCGCAAAGTATCGAAAGTAACCATTAGTAAGTTCGGCTGCACGGTCGGAGGACCTACAGGTGCCTTACCGCAGGAGGCAAGCATGCCGCAGCAAAATAGAGTAAAAAAAGGTTTGCTAATGTTATTCATCGTCAACACTTTAACTATTTAGAAGCCCCTAATTCAACTTTTAACGGGAAAATTTCAGACTTAATGCGTACGCTATCAACAAGTTCTAACAACTCCGCCACTTTACCCTGGTCTTTCTCCGCCAAATTATTGGTTTCGGCAGAATCCTCTCGCAAATTATAGAGCTCCCATGCCGCGCTTTGCTTCGAACGCAGCAGCTTGAAATCGCCATCGATAATAGCTTGGGCTTGACGCGCATGCTCGAAATACAAAGGGTCAGGGCGCTGCGTATCCTGCTCGCCTTCCAAAATATTGACAAGCGAGTGCCCGTTTTGCTGCTGGTGCTCAATATTAGCTGCACTACAAAATGTTGGGAGCCAATCCCAGAAGGCGCTAACGTAATCACTTTCGCTGTTTGCAGAAACCCTACCTGGCCAACGCACAACAGTCGGCACGCGAAGACCACCTTCATATACTTGCGCCTTGCGTCCACGAAGGCCGCCTTGCGATTGAAAGAACTCTAAGTCACACCCACCTATCCATGACGGGCCATTGTCTGAGGTGAACACCACTAAAGTATTATCAGCGACACCCATCTCATCTAATTTGGCGAGGATGTCTCCAATGTCGCGATCCATGCGAGTAATCATTGCCGCATAAGCCGCACGCGGAGTTTCATGCGGAAGGTACCCTTTGCTACCATCGTAAGGCGTTTCTTCAAAGGCACCTTTATATTCCTCGAGTGAGTCTTCTGGAACCTGTAACGCCAAGTGAGGAACCGGCGTGGCGTAAATCATCATAAATGGCTGGCCATTGGTCTTGTCTAAAAAATCTAGGGCCTCGTTCGCCATCAAGTCGGCCGAGTAGTCAACTTCGCTACCATCCGGGTTGATGGTTATCGTTTGCTCATTACGGTGTAAATGGTCGGGGTAATAATTGTGCGCTACGCGTTGGCAAATATAACCAAAGAAGTGGTCAAAGCCTTGCGCATTGGGATCTCCTTCCGTGCCCGTCCAACCTAGCCCCCATTTGCCAATAAACGAAGTGTTATAACCTGCATCTTGGAACAGTTCGCCCATCGTTATTTCGGACTGGATGAGTGGGCGTTGCCCTTCTAATGCAGGGTCGTTCCAGACATCACCGCGCTCGTTCATCTCGTCGTTATCACGAATATAAGCATTTCCAGTGTGCTTTCCAGTAAGTAACACGCAACGTGACGGCGCGCAAACAGGTGAACCGGAGTAATGGCGCGTAAGCTTCATTCCCTGCGTAGCCAATCTGTCTATGTTAGGCGTTTTTATGCGCTGCTGCCCGAAACAACC
>CAXGOF010000130.1:0-5384 GCA_964011335.1 uncultured bacterium | reverse complement strand
GTTTCAGCAGATCCAGGGCCTGTTGCCGCTTTCACCACGCCAAAAGCGGGAACCTCAATCTGGTAGTCCGCCTCAATGGCTTCAATAACATTCACTCGCGGCACATAGGCCTTGATCTCTTGCTCGCCTAACTCAGGAGCAGTGGTCAACAAAGCTTGCTTGATGACAAGGCCAATAGCGATGACTGCGAGCGGCCGTATTATTTTGTTAAAAGTTTTCATTGTTATCGCGTAAAGCCGCCGCCAATTGCGAGATGAAGATCAACACGATTCTGCATAGTGAGCATACTGATATTTAAGTTCTGAATTTTTGCCAAGTTAACGGCCAACTGCGCGCGGACGACATCGGTGGCATGACCCTGTCCGAGGCTTAAGGATTCTTTGTTGATGCCTAGACTCCTTCGTGCAAGGGCTACCTGTTTCGCGCTATTGCTTAGTTGTAACCCTAGAAGAGATTCGTTGTTCAGCAGGGTGGCGACTTCGGCATAAGCGCGCAAGCAATGTTGCCCAAAGCTAAGGCTGCTGGCTTGATATTGATTTACGGCCGCATCTTGCTGCTTACGTAGTGCACCACCATGGAAAAGAGGAGCTAGAACGTTAGAGCCAAAATTCCAAGTGCGATAATCACCGTCCAGTAAATTGCTTAATTCATCAGAGCTGCCGCCAATCGAAGCACCAATAAAAAAGCTCGGGTAAAGCGAAGCATGGGCAACATCTACCTTTGCGGCAGCCGCGCGTAATTGGGCCTCAAGCCCAATCAAATCAGGACGACGCGCTATTAATTGCGCGTCTATATTCAGCGCGCCTAAATTGTTAATTGTATGAGGCTGCGCATTTGCTACGACATTAAAGTCGTCACTGGAGACTAAAGTCTGTAAGGCCGACTTCAGCTGCTGCAGTTGCATCTCGCTTTGAGCTAACTGTGACTCAGCATTCAGCACTTCGCTACGCAGAGCTAACACCATTTGGCTGTTGCTGATTAGCGTGGAGTTATCTTCAGCGATGGCTAACAAATCGGATTGCAACTTAATGTTGTTTCTCAGAATGGTGACTTGCGCTGTGGTGAAATTGTAAGCAACGGCAGTGCGCGCAACTTGACCGCTTATCGCTAAACGCGCCGCGGCGTAATCAGCAGTGCTAGCATCAAGTTGAGCTAATGCTGCTGCTTCTTCTGCGTCGAGGCGTCCGAAAAAATCTAGCTCCCAGCTTAGATTCAAGTCTAGGGCGGCACGGTTTGACTCGACGGCCACCACACTTCCCGCACCGGGTATTGGCAGACCGATGAGGGTAGTGCGCGACTTGCCAAAGTTTGCGCCAAGATCAAGTGAAGGCAGTTGCTGGCCAATGATGGCACTGGTTGTGTCGGATACGGCTTTTAACTGGTGGGCCGCAGCAGCTAAATCCAAATTGCGGTCGAGCACTTGCGCGATAAGCTCGTTTAGATTGTCGTCATTCAAGTCATGCCACCATGCGTCAAGTTCGGCTTGCTTGTTAACAGTGAAGACCTCGCCGCCCAATTCAACGGTAGGCGGTAGGGTGCTCGGAGATGTTGCGCACGCAGCGAGTAATGCGGATAAAGAGAGATAGAGCTTATTCATTGCTGAAGCCTGCGGTGCAAAACTTAATTAATTGTTCGGCAATAAAGGTATTCTCTTTTAATTGTTGTTGATCAGGAGCCAACGCGCGTGCGACAGTAGTTTGCGAATACAAAATATGCAATAGCGCACCAATCATGAACTCGCCACGTGCCAAAATTTCGGCAGTCCCTAGATTGGGTAGTGTGTCATGAATCGCATCAATAAACCGCGCTGCGACCGGACGCGCCTCTTGCGCGAGGAATGCTTGTAGCGCAAGATTCTGTTCGCGATGTGCCTGGCCTAAGATGCACGGAATATCACAATTATCTTTGGATAAAATATCAATTGCTGGCTCAAGAAAACAGCGGACGACATCTTCGGTCGAGTGTTCATCGGTGAGTGCATCAAGGCGAAGCAAGCGCTCAGCGTTAAGTGGTCGCAGGGTGTTATCGACCAGCTCGAAGAGCAATTGCTCTTTTCCGCCAAAATAGTAGCTGACGGCAGCCAAGTTCACGCCGGCTCCGGAAGTGATTTGGCGCAATGAAGTATTGGAATACCCATGTTCGGCAAACAGCTCTTGGGCTGTGTCCAGTATCTTCTGCTTGGTATCGGTGTTATCCAAGACCGTATGTTAAACGGTCGTTTGATTTAAACAAGCGTTTTTATGTCTGGCATTTAGGGCAATAGCAGCTAGCGCGTTGCCCAATCACTTCATTCAGGATAATTCCCTTGCAAGTGCCGCATTTCTGCCCCTCACGCCCATAAACCAGCAATCTTTGCTGGAAATAGCCGGGTTTACCGTCTGAGCCAACGAAATCGTTGAGGGTAGTCCCTCCACGCGCGATCGACTTCTTTAACACCCCCTTGACATTCTTCGCTAGCACTGCATATTCAGCATCTGAAACCTGATTGGCGGGTCGTAGTGGGCTAATTTTGCTCATAAACAGCGATTCGGCGGCATAAATGTTGCCCACGCCGACGACTACCTTTGCATCCATAATAAAAGCCTTGACCGCGATCGAGCGCTTCTTGGACTTCTCAACAAAGGTTTTTGCGGTGAATTTGCGGGTTAGCGGCTCTGGTCCGAGATGCGCTAGCAAACGGTGCTCGCTATTTTCTCCGGTGAACGGCAGCCACAGTCCGAAGCGCCGCGGGTCGTGATAGCGCAATAAACCGCCATCATCGAGACGCACATCAATGTGATCATGCTTTTTCGGCGTCTTATGCTTGGCACACGGCAGGTGGTAGCGCAAACTGCCTGACATACCGAGATGAACGAGCAACTTGAGATGATCTAACTCGAAAATCAGGTATTTCGAACGGCGCAACAGATTATGGATGGTTTGTCCCTTTGCCTTGCTGCCCAGTGAAGCCGGTACTTTATAGCGCAGCGAATTGTTACGCACAGTGATGCCCGTTATTTTTCGCCCCAAGACGTGCGGCGCAATTCCGGCGCGCGTGGTTTCTACCTCCGGAAGCTCGGGCATTCCCTAGGCAGTGTCTTCTGAATCGAAGTCTTCGAGGAAATACACCAACATGTATTCTTCGGCAGTGTGCTTTGGCCCTGGTAAATGCCGTAAACGGCGCGCGGCTGCCTGAAGGTGACGTTCGCGGTGAAAGTGATAGGACTCGACTCCGACACCTGAATCTTCTGGCTGAGTGGGCTCAAGGCCCAATGCCTCCTCTGCTTCTTCCGGAGTCATTGAGGTCATTCCACTTTCCGCCATTAATTGCTCGAGGTCGTGTAGTTTTTCTGAAGAAACTCCGATGAGGAATTCCTGGAATGCTAACCCTTCGTCCTTACTCATTCGTTCACGACAAAAATGGTTGACGAATTCAGGTGCGCATCCAGCTTGCAATAAGCGCATAATCTCTGAAATGCCAAGGAGGGTGCCGACACTAACCACGATGTTGCGGCGGGCGTCCCAAACGGCTTCTAGCAGTGGGAAGAATTTGCGTACTGCTTTAGACGGATTGGCATCCCACAAAGAAGTCAAGCTGCGTACGGCCTTGTCACGCACTGAGCGTGGCAGAGTGGAATCCATTGAAACACTCAAAAGAAGCTCTTCTGCAAGCTTTAAATAAACACAGGCGTGAATTCTCTTTTCAATTGTTTTGAATAATTCAGCATTATCAGGCGCAACTTCCTCTGTTAGATATCTAACAAGGCGCCAAAAGTTCAGGCGTGCCATCGTGATTGAACGCCACAGCAAAGACCGCGTCGGCAGATACATTTCGTAATCAGCATCGGTGGCGTTAGCGATTAATTCGACCAACGTGAACAGCGATCGCTCGCGCCGCCCGAGTGATTTTTCTTCGAGCACTGCCGGAAAAGATTCAAGCGAGTCGCGAATAGAATGAATGCGGCCGATGTGCTTGGTGCACAACTTTTGAAAGTGCTCGGCGTCTTGGTGTCCGCTAGTTTCTAAAGCTTGCCAAAAGTCAGATAAAGCACTCTGCTCACGTTCAGTGAACGGCGTATCAGTGCCAAAATGTAACTCGGGTGCAACCACACTATAAGTGTAATGTTTAATTCACGTAATGCAATACTCTTAGAGGGTATTGTATTGGCGATCTCCAGCATCTCCGAGCCCTGGGACGATGTAGCCCTGCTCGTTTAGGCGTTCATCGAGCGCACCGAGACATATCTTCACATCTGGGTGTACTGCTTCGACAGCTGCAATGCCTTCAGGGGCAGCAAGTATGGCCAAGAAACGAATATCGGTCGCACTCCATTTCTTGAGGATATCAATAGCAGCAATCGCAGTGCCGCCGGTTGCCAACATCGGATCGACTAGCAAACAAACATCCGCTGGCTTATCACCCAACTTTTGATAGTAAGTAACCGGTTGCAGGGTGACTTCGTCACGAAATAGGCCAAGGTGACGTACTTCCGCTTGCGGTATCAATTCGAATAAGGGCTCAGCCATGCCCAGCCCCGCGCGTAGTACTGGCACAATCGCAATGGACGCATCCATCTCAACGCCCTTAAATTCGGAAACCGGAGTCTCAATGACCTTCTCGCGGCAAGCCAAATCCTTAGTTGCATCAACGCCTAAGAAAATCGTGAGTTGCCGCACAATAATTCTAAATTCAACCGAAGAGGTGTTTTTGTCGCGCAAGCGGGTGAGCAGGCTAGCGACGATGGGGTGATTAAGTAAGGCGACTTCCATTGTTTACATTATCTACTGATACATTAACATAGACGTATAGATTATGAGTCGAAGAACCATTGATAAAGTAGCGATTGAGGCTAGGGCTTCTGCCTTCACTACGCGGTCATTGAAAGGTGCTGCGAAATTGCAGGGTTTGCGTATGGTTGCATCAATGATTGACCTCACTACTCTCGAGGGCAAAGACTCCGCCGAGAAGGTGCGTGCCTTGTGCGCTAAGGCGATGTCGCCGGACCCACATATCAGCTCTCCACAAGTGGCAGCCGTTTGTGTTTACCCTTCATGGGTAGCGTTGGCAAAAAAAGAATTGCGCGGTAGCGGCATTCATGTTGCATCCGTGGCTACAGCTTTTCCTAGCGGACAGCTACCGATAAAGCTGCGTTTGCAAGAAGTGCGACAAGCCGTGTCCGACGGCGCAGATGAAATCGATATGGTGATTAACCGCGGCGCTTTTTTGGCTGGCGAATACCGCAAAGTAAGCGACGAGATTTCCGCGATTAAAACGGCTTGCGGAAAAGCACATCTAAAAGTCATCCTCGAAACGGGTGAACTTGAGACTTACGATGATGTGCGGCGTGCCTCAGAACTAGCGATTGCGGCTGTTACGTGTGCAGTTGTTACGTTTTGAGATGCAC
>CAXGOF010000129.1:0-5391 GCA_964011335.1 uncultured bacterium | reverse complement strand
TTAACGTCTTTGGAAAAACGTTCGGTTCCGCATGTTGATCTCGATGCTTTTTGTGTGTTGATTGAGTTCGTGCCTGCTCTTAGTTTATGTGGCACGCCGGTCATGGTTGGTGGTTCGTCGCAGCAACGCGCACGAACTGCGATTGCCAACGAACTACGCGAGAAATATGCGGTCAGCAGTTTTAATTCAGGGTGCAGTTTGTGGATGTCCGACTAAGAGCTGGTACGCCTTGTATTGACGATAAGAATTAAGTGTAATAGTGTCATGCACATCATCGTCGCCGAAATCAAAGCTCTGCCAGGTAAAGTCGAGCAAGTTGTCGCAGTACTTGAAACTATGCTGGCGCCATCACGCGCTGAGCCAGGGTGTATCAGTTACCGTTTTTTCTATAGCCATGAAGATAGCGAGTGCATCATGTTTTACGAGCAATGGCAGGACATGACTGCAATCGAGTTTCACTTTGCCACAGAGCATTTTGAGGCGCTGGGTGGTCAGCTCGATGGCTTACTCGATGGCGATCCGAAGATAGATATCTTTGAGGCTAGCGCTGTATCAGCGCCTTAACAATCGACATTCGCGTGGCGCGTATTGCCGGAATTAAACTAAACAGCAATGTAATGCCATAAGTAATTGCGATTAGCAACCAAACCTGTGGCCAATCAACAGCAACAGGTATGTGGTCAAATTTATAGACTTCAGGTAAGAAAATAGGTTTGCCTCCGCCGATCAGTAATTCCACGGCATGTAAGTTAGCATTGAGAAGCATGCCGATAATTAAGCCAAGCACTACGCCGAAAGTAGTTATTACACAGCTAAGTGCCAAAAAGAAACCGCGAATACTAGCAGGTGAGGCACCAATCGCACCCAAGATTCCAATGTCTTTACGCTTGTCGCTAATGAGCAATAACAAGGTTGCAATAAGTTGATAGGCAGCGACTAACACGATAAAGCTGAACACAATTGCCAAAGTACCTTTCTGGTCTTCAGCGGCACGCAGTAGAGTTCCACCGATTTCGCGCCAAGTCTTGATGCGCGAAGGGCGTTGAATGTCGAAAGGCGCGTCTTGCAAGTGTGTGATTAGCTGTTGCCGCACACTGTCAATGTCGGTATTGTTAGCGACATTTATTTTAAAGTTGGTGAAGTTACTGTTAAGAGCTATTAGTAGTGCGAGTTGGGTGCGGTTAACGAGCACGCGGTCAATGTCCTGATCGAAACGACCCGTTGAGGTAGTGCCGGTTAACTGGAAACTGTGGCGCACCGGCTGAGCATGCTTGCCATTTGGGCGCTGACTAACGACTTCAGCGATGTCGCCAATTTTCAAACCCAATTCATCGGCTAGAGTTTTGCCAACCACCATCGGCGTCAGGCTCTTAGTCGTTGCTGGTGGAATATTCTCGTCGGTGCCGACTAATAACACTCCTGACAAATCAGCGGAACGTGAATTGCTTACAGAGCGGCTTCCGCGGCGGCCAATAAGCCCGAACCAGTGGAGTTGTGGCTGAGTACTAACAATTCCCGGGATATCCGCAAATAAAGCATTAAAGTCTTGCTCAGTTGCCTGATTCATTAAAGATGTTTCTACAACCAAATCGCCAGAAACGCGCTTAATGTTTGATTCGAGTTGACCGACGAAACCGTTGAACACTGAGATGACCGTGAACAGAACTCCGATGCCTAATGCAATGCCCAGCGAACCTAATGGCAAAATTAGGTTACCGCGGAAATACGCAAGGGCAAGGTTGAAAAAATGCACTAATCGGTAATGATTCCGTCGCTGATATGAATAGTGCGGTCACATTTGGCAGCGACCGCAGAATCGTGAGTAGCCAGCAAAATTGAAGTGTTGCGTTTGCGCGCCATTTCTAATAGTAAATTCAAAATGCGCTCTCCAGCTGCTGAATCTAAATTGCCTGTAGGCTCGTCAGCTAGAATCAATGGCGGTGACGAGATGAGTGCGCGGGCAATAGCAACACGTTGTTGCTCACCACCAGAAAGCTGATTAGGGCGATGGCCTATGCGTTCACCGAGGCCTACTTCTTCAAGTAGCTGACGAGCAGTATGGTACTCGGATTGGCGTTGCGAAAACCAAGACATTCCGCATGCCACACGACGCGGTAGTAAGACATTTTCGAGAGAGGTTAATTCGTGGATGAGATGAAACTGCTGAAACACAAAGCCTAGTTTCTTGGCGCGCATTGTCGCGGATTTCTTAGCGTTTAACCGCGAAACTTCTTCGCCGTTTAACTTGATGCTGCCAGAGTCGCAGCTATCCATTAAACCTAATATCTGTAGTAAAGTCGATTTTCCAGAACCCGAAGATCCCATGATGGCACATACTTCAGCTTGCTGTAACTCAAAATCTAAACCTTTAAGAACATGAAGTTCGCCACGTCCGACTTTATAGGATTTTGTGATGGAGCTTGCTTGGAGTAAAGTCATGAGATGATTAATTGTGACGTAGGGCGTTGACCGGCGAAAGCAGCGCGGCGCGAATAGCTGGAATGGCAGTCAAAATAATGCACATAATGAAACTGATCAAAAGCATAGTAGAGACTTGCCCACTAATCCATTGTGCAGGTATGCCTTCTACTATGTACAACTCAGGCGAAAACAATTGAATGCCGAGCTGGTCGCGTAAGAAATCGGCTATTTCTAATCGGTAGACATAAAAAGCGCGTGCGCTGGACCACCCTAGGCCGCACCCAATAACTGAAGCTACGGTTCCGGTCATGAGTAGTAAATTAGCGCGACTTGCAGGGCTGTAACCCAGTGCCGATAGAACTCCGAGGTCGCGAGTCTTTTCACGTACCAAGGCCGAAAGGCTAGCAAACAAACCGAAGGTAGAGACAAGCACCACAAACATCAGAATGATGGCTACCATTCGTCGCTCGTTATCAATAGCCGCCAAAATCGTTGCCGAACGCTGTTGCCAAGTTTCTAGGCTAAAGCCATTGTTTTCAGCTACGTTGATATTCGCTTTGCCCAAGCTTGCAATGATCTGTTCTTTGACAGAGGCCATATCGGCGCCATTCTTTACATTTATAAGCAGCTCGGTAAACTCAGGAGCGTTGCTGCCCAACAAGTTGTACCGCAAACCATTGATACCGGTACGTTGCATAAACACCACGTCCATGGCATTGCGGAAATTGCGCGCTTTATAAGTCGCTGCAATGTTCGCCGTTGAATTATGCGGAATTAACTCTTCACCAGCGGCAGGTAATACTGCCGGTAAAGCGCCGAGTTCGAGTTGTGCTTGTGATTTGCCACCGGCGTCAATAATTGCCGGCGGTAAAGTTCCGAAGAATGCGTCACTAACAACAATGCCAGGGCGGGCGAACACACCGTCTGTGTCGAAACAATGCGCAGCGTCGGCAGTCCTCATTACCTGCGCATCGTTTAGCAATAGGTCGAAGTCACTGACTTGACGCTCAAGGTCATAGTCAATGCCTATAACTTGAATGCCATTATGATTAGCCGTTTGTGAGTTCGAGTAATCGGTGTAATAACCCGGAGTCGAGAACATGGCATAAGCCACCAAGCGTGGGGCAACGGCATTCACTTCAACAACATCAAGAATGGCGCGCTGATAATCAGCAAAAGGCTGCGCTTCGTCACTAACGATCGGTCGCAGATGTAAATCCGCCTGAGTGGACATAATCGCTTGCCGGTTCAAATCAATTAGCCCGTTCATTACCGATAACACCACCAGCAGCGCGGCGATACCTACAGCAATACCCACAATCGCAAGCAGCTGCACCGGGCGGCGTAGGATGTAGGCGAGGGCGAGTCTTAGCACTCTAGTAGTTTAATCTTCTGAACTACCCTATAGGCCATCTTCGGGACGCAACTGTGGGAACAGCAGCACATCGCGGATAGTATCTTGGCCAAGCAAAACCATCATCAAGCGGTCAACTCCGATGCCGCATCCGCCAGCGGGGGGCATTCCGTAAGCTAAAGCGCGCACATAGTCGTAATCAACAGCATTCGGTGATTCTGGATCGGCGTCGGCAACTTGCTCTTCGAATTTCTGCAATTGCAACTGCGGGTTATTCAACTCACTAAAAGCATTGGCGAGTTCCATGCCGCCTAGGAAGAATTCGAAGCGTCCGGCCCAAATAGGGTCTTCTGTCAGTGGCTTAGCTAATGGACAAATCGCAGAGGGGTAATCGTAAACGAAAACGGGGCCTGTTAATTTTTGCTCGACGTATTCTTCGAATAAATCGTTTACGGCCTTCCACCAAGCGTAGCTATCACCTTCAGGGACGTCGTGCTTGATCTCAAGCAACTTAGCTGTGACTGCATCGCGGTCGGTTGCATCAAAGCCTAGATGTTCTTTGAAAGCATCGGCGTAACGGATACGTGCAAATGGTGCAGACAAACTATAGTCGTCACCGCGGAAGGTGACGGTTTCGCCACAATCAGCAGCAGCAGCAGCAGCTAGAACTAACTCTTCGGTAAGAGTCATCATGCCACGGTAGTCGGTGTATGCTTGATAGAATTCGAGCATGGTGAATTCGGGGTTATGCCGCGGTGACAGACCTTCATTGCGAAACACTCGCGCAAACTCAAAGACGCGCTCAATCCCACCTACAACCAAACGCTTAAGATAAAGCTCTGGTGCGATGCGCATGTATAGTTTCATATCAAGTGCATTGTGAACAGTAGTAAACGGCTCGGCATTTGCGCCACCATAGATAGGGTGCATCACCGGAGTCTCCACTTCGAGGTAGTCTTGGTTCAAGAACACCTCGCGCATCGCCTGAATCATTGCCGCGCGTTTCCTAAAGTTTTCACGTACCGATTGATTGGTAAACAAGTCGACATAACGACGTCGCGCGCGCAATTCACTATCTGCCAAACCGTAGTGTTGGTCTGGAGGATTCTCGAGGCCTTTAGTGAGAATTTCAAAACGTGAGCCGTAGATAGAGTCTTGCCCCTTATCGGTTTTTCTCATTTCACCGCGAAGAGCAATAAAGTCTCCGAGGTTTAGACAATTCAGCAACGCAAAATCTTCAGCGGGCAGCAAATCTTTTTGCAGTACTACTTGAATCGCGCCATCGCCATCGTGAAGGTCAATGAAAGCTAATTTGCCATAGCCGCGGCGGCCAAGAACGCGTCCAGCGACACAGACCTCTGTATTCTGGATTTCTTCGGCTCGAGCTAATAAATCTAGAGACATGCCACGTGGCAAATCGCCAAACACCGAAATAGACTCTGGGTATGCATTAGCGCCTGAATTCTGAAGGTCGGCAAGCTTTTGCAGGCGGTCTGGGTGAAAGTAGTCGGGCATAACGTGGTGCCGAAAGGCTGTAAAAGGTGATGGTGGAGCTAAGGGGGCTCGAACCCCTGACCTCGTCGCTGCCAGCGACGCGCTCTCCCAGCTGAGCTATA
>CAXGOF010000128.1:0-5428 GCA_964011335.1 uncultured bacterium | reverse complement strand
AGATATTTTGTTTCTGGCAACTTCACCGCCTCGGAAAAGCGCTGGCCAAGCATGGAATGCGCCACCATTAGAGCTATGTCATTAGAGCGCTGCGCAACTGTATCCTTTTGATGGGCATACGGCTTTAAATTAGCGATTGTAAGTTGCAGCGACGGAATTTCTGCGTCACTAACCAAAAAAGTCAAATCGTCTTGCTTCGGCTTACCCATCGCAGGTTCGTTGGCAACAGGAGTGCCAGGGCCTGCGAATCCTTCGAAGAATTCTGCGATGAGCTCTTCGGGATTGTATCCGCGAAGGTCACCGACAATAACCATAGTCATGTTTTCAGGGCGATACCACTTCGCGTAAAACTCGCGAACGGATTCGCCAGTAAAGGCATCGCGCACTGGCTTGGTACCAATCGGCAATCTTTTAGCTAGCAAAGTACCTTTGTATTGGCGCTCGAGGCCTTGGACCAAAACACGGTAACCAGCGGAATCGCGTTCGCGCTGCTCGCCATCGATGACACCCTTCTCGGACTGCACTTCTTTATCAGAAATGGTCATGCCTTGGGCAAAATCGCTCATGACTAACATGCCTTCGCGCAAGGTCTTTTCATCGCGGTTTGGAAGGTCGAGTTTATAAACAGTTTCTGAGAAAGCCGTATGAGCATTCGTATCAGCGCCAAAGCTCATGCCGTGATCTTGAAACCACTCAATTAGAGTGCCCGCCGGGAAATTGTCACTGCCATTAAAGGCCATATGCTCGAGGAAGTGCGCCATGCCAGCTTGGCTGTCGGTCTCAGCAAACGAACCCGCGTCAACATGTAGGCGCAGATAAACGCGATCTTCTGGCTTCGGCAAATCCGCCCAAGCAAAGCGCATGCCGTTCTTAAAGGAACCATAGTGAATACGACCATCAACCTCAAGGTCGGAGCTATCGTGGGACCACGGGGTCACACTGTGCGCAGGGCGCGTCTCTTGTGCGAATAGGCTTGAGAAAGCGCCTAAAAAGGCAAAAATTAAAATAATCGGTAGGCTAATTTTCATGCTCGCACATTCTACGCAACTCAGGCACTTTCGTTAGCTGAATAACTATCCAACTTGCAAAGGACCGTACAGATGCTTCCCCTCCGGACCATTCCAATTCGGGTCATAGTTTATGGACTTGCTGTGCTACTGAATGCTATCATTCCAACTATATTATGCTTAATAAACTCATTCTAATTGTTGGGCTTCTGCTTTGCTCGTGTGGCATTGCGACTCAGGCAACCTCTATCGCTAGCTTCGAGCACAAACAGTTCTACGAGCTCAGCGTAAGCGAGCATTTTATCACTCTCGATTCTTCGGGCGCCGGTCATTTTGCATCAGCCACCATCGACGCCGAGCTTCAGCCGCGATTAGCTGCTGCATTTGCTTCTGGGTGCGCACCTAGCTATCCTCTCATCGGGCGCGACCATGCTCAATGGATACGTAGTCTCGATATTATTGCGGGTAGCGGTAGTGACTTGTATCTGCTCACTGCGAAAGCTCTAGCCCCTTACCCCATTCGCTTGAGTTTGATTAAGCGCAATGCGCAAAACGAATACTTGATCGCTAAGATAAACTCAGCGGTTTTCAATAGCGCCACTCACTTTGCGCGCGTAATCGAAGAAGTAGCCGTGCAAGATGGCGATGTTTTTATAGTACGCCATGAAGGTGCCCGTCAAGCCTTTGAAGATGTCATTACAGTTACTCTAAAATAAACAACAACTGCACATCAGGGTCTATCTCTAAATCGTGAGCACCCTCACCGAGGCTATAAAGGGTCTCACATGTGCCTGGGACTAACAAAGTCTCACTCACGGTTTTACCTTCGGCGTCTTTATAGCGCACGAGCAAATCAAAACGGAAATCAGTACTTGATTGCGCAACCAACAACCCGCCGGTTTCGGAATCTAGCTTGACCGTGATTTTAGGACAACCTGGCCGTAGCAGCCACTGATCGAAAAACCAGCTGAGGTCACGCTTGCAAATTTTATGAAAACTTTCGATTAAACTTGTAGTCTCAACAGCCTGCGATTGATAACTCTGATAGTAATCGCGAACACTTGCGAAAAACAATGCGTCGCCCACAGTGTTGCGCAGCATGTGCAGCACCCATGCCGCCTTTTGATAGGTGTTTGAAGAATAACGCCCGAAGAAATCTTCAGATGAGCTAAACTCATGGTCCACGATTGGCTTTTTATGAGCCTGCTTCGCACGCAACCAGCGAGATCGCGCCGAGCGCATTTCATATGTCAAAGTTGTCTCGCCGATCAGTTCGTGCAACACGGGACCAAGATAGCTTGCAAAGCCTTCGGACAACCATGCGTCTTGCCAGCGCGCATAACCGACCCCATCACCAAACCACATGTGCGCAAATTCGTGCGCCATGGTGCCCACGCCACCACCAGGGTATTTGAAAATCTTTTGCGCCAACCAAACATTGCCTGGGTATTCCATGCCGCCCCACCGTGTAGGGATTTGCACTGTCGTGAATTTAGCATAAAGATAGTCACCGAATCTTTCTTCCATCCAGGTCATCCAGGTGGCGTGGTGAACTAAGTACTTCGCAGCGAGCTTGGCATCTTGTGGGAAAACATAATGCGGCAAAAAGCGGTCGTCGCCATCTTCGCTTACTCGCGCAAAAGGACCGGCAGCGAAAGCGAACAATGAGGGGGGGATAGGCGATTGAGTTTTGCCATGGCTAAGTGAGCCGCCGCGTTTCGTTTTGGACGTCGTCCATGCGCCCGAACCAATGGCGCTCCATCCCGCCGGCGCGTTTAGCTCTAGTGAGAAGTGCGCACGGTCGGCGTTGGAATCTTCGCAGGGCAACCATGCGCGCGTACGAGATGGGAAGCCATCACTGAAGAAATAAGTATCGCCGAGATAGTTGCGCTCGCGGTATAGGCCGTCAGCAGGCCATCCTTTGAAGCTAGCAATAAACACGATGTCGTCGCCGGGAGTAGCGCTGCGTGGCAATGGTATTTGATACTGGTAAGCGTTTGCTCCGACGACTATCTTCTCACCGTCGAGTTGCGCGAACTCGACTTGCCAGTTATCGGATGCGGTCCGGTCAAGATAAAGAGTAGTGATTTCCTCTAATGCTATGAAATGATATTCGACACTACCCTCGACTTGACCGCTAGCCAGAATCTCTAGCTTTATGTCATATGAAATAGCATCTTGCGCTGGATAGTCTGCAAAGTTTGGTTGCGGTTCTTGGGCAGCAAACATTAAGGCGATAGATAAAATCATATTAATCATTACACAGGCTCATTACTTCAGCGACTAAAGCGTCAATACTGACGGACAGTTGCGCGATATTTTCAGCCAGCATGTAGGCTGGAGTAGAGACTATTTTGTTACGTGCATCAATATGCACTTGCGAGTATTCGCAATCGATGGTCTTAACGCCCATATCGCGCAATGCAGCATGCGTTTCAGAACAGTTTCCCGCAGTTAGTTCTGTCACTGCGTGATGATCCCGCAACGCACTTGCAGCAATTACAGGAGCAATGCAGATGAAACCCAACACTTTGCCATCATCTAAGAAATTACAAATGATGCTTTTAATTTGAGGATGAGCGACGGCGCCTGCTCCGGCGACAGCGAAGTCGCACAAATTCTTTGCTGCGCCAAAGCCACCAGGGAAAATGATGGCGTCGTAATCAGCGGCGAAAATATCGGCCAATGGCATAATCTCGCCACGCGCAATGCGCGCTGCTTCTTGCAATATGTTGCGCGATTCACCTTCAACGATTTCGCCAGTCAGGTGGTTCACCACATGCAGTTGCTCGACATCTGGAGCGCAACATTGCACAGTAGCCCCGGCACGTTGTAATGACAACAATGTCAAAACAGACTCGTGGATTTCGGAGCCATCTTGAACACCACACCCTGACAAACAAACTGCTATTCTTACCATTCTTTTATCATCCGTTGATGGGTTCAAGCACGACATCTCCAGCAACATGCGCCTGACAAGCCAAACGTACACCCTCACCGCAATCGAAGGCTTCGAGGATAGCCGCTTCACTTCTTGACGTTTCGGCCAATTTGCCGTCGACAACTTTCACAGTACAAATACCACACTTACCCGATTGACAGCCGAACGGTATAGGCAAATCGTGGTCGTAGCAAACTTCAAGCAAACTGCCGTTGCCCTCTGCGACTTTAGTTTCGGTGGCTGATATAACTGTAATTTTAGACATTCGTGTTAGGGGAAATTATTTGTTGGACAGTGTCGATGATTCTTCCACAATCGGTGGCATCAAAACCACTGAACCATTTATCAGCGGGCATCAAAACTGCATGTGGCCCTTGGTGGCAGGGCCCAAGGCATGAGCTTGAGGCAACGCGGAGTTCTGGTTTTAGGCCACGCGCTTTGGCTGCATCGCGTAGTAATTTGCACAATTCTGACGAGCCATGCGAAGTTTCGCACGACTCGCGCTTACCGACACCGCGTGCATTAGCGCATACGAACAAAATGTTATTGGGCTTGGTCATGATCAGCGAAACGTTGTTGGTAGTCTAGTATTTGCTCAACATAGGACAAAGGAGTTTTTGATTGGCCGCGCATCGAATCGATATAAAGATCGGCGCTGCCTGCTTTTTTTATATTACGCGAGACACGCGCGGCACCCAATCTATACGACAATAAGCCAAGCGCAACTGACCCATCCCAACGGCGAATCATTTGTGCTAAGTAAAAGCTTCCCATTCGCAAATTATCATCAGGCGAATAAGGCGGGCCACTTATTTTCATTTTCCCCGCGACCTCAGCCGCAGTGCTTGGCAGCAATTGACAATAACCCCCTGCTTCGACCGATGACAAGGCATCGACTTGGCCACGTGATTCGGCGTACACCAAGCCAGCCAACAAGTATGGGTTCACTCCACTTTCAGTGGCAGCCACTTTAATTTGTGGCAGTAAATCGACGACGCGTTGAAAGCCTGCGCGCCAAAAGAATGACGCTGCTAATACGCCAATCACTAACCCCCCGATGAGGAAGCTCCTGCCGCTGATAAAAGAATGTTTAATCAAGATTATCTAACCAATCTTGCCACGGCTGAGCACGGCGTAATAATTCTGCATCAGGAGTACCGTCGAGGATTGCTTGTGCATCAACACCCGTAAGGTTAAACAGGAAGTAAGCGCAAAGAGCACGTAAACGTTCTGGTCCTGACCGCAATCCATTTAGCAATTGTTCGACTGAAATCTTAGTTGCACAACGTAAAGGGTCGTCAAAGTACTCGTCTAGCTCGAACCCAGAAGCAATTAAACCGCTGCGTAACCAATTACGTGGTAGCTCATAAGAGTTAGCTTCCCACCAGGCACTGTACACGCCCGCTGGCAAAAGTTGACGGCGGTTATCTGAACCCGTTGCAGAGACTAACGCATTAAGATCGGAAGAGCGTCGTGTAGG
>CAXGOF010000127.1:0-5431 GCA_964011335.1 uncultured bacterium | reverse complement strand
TGTAACCATAAGCAACAGTAAAAAAGTTTTTGGAAGAGAGAGGTGCATGGCTATTAATTGGCACTGATATTATGAATGCAACCGGCGATTATGCCACCCATGAAATGGATTCTTGTTGTCAACCAAACTCAACGCATCTCTCTTACGATGAGGCGCTTAAGGTATTAGACAATCATTGCCGAAATATTCAGCACAAAACGGAGCAAATCCCGCTTGCAGAAGCCGTGAATCGTGTGCTGGCTAAAGATGCAGTTCTTGATCGCGACGAACCGCCTCTAGCTCGTTCAGCCATGGATGGCTTCGCAGTTCTTAATTGCGATGGTTTAGCCTCGCGCGAGATTGTAGCGGTGAATTATGCCGGAGACATTGGCAAGCTTAGTTTAGGCTCTGGGCAGGCGATTAAGGTGATGACGGGTGCGTCTGTACCCACTAATGCCGATGCCGTGGTTATGGTCGAGCATTGCCAAGTTAATGGCACTCAATTAACCGTGACCGAGTTGCCGCACAAACCGCACATCAGGCAAATCGGCGATATTGCTAGTCGGGGAGAAGTCGCGGTGAAAGCAGGTCAGATTATTGGTGCGGGTGAAATGGCAACTTTGGCGAGTTGCGGTGTCTCCACAGTTGAGGTGTACCAGCGTCCGCGAGTAGCTATCGTCAGTACTGGCGATGAAGTCGTTCCATACGCCGGCGAGATTCTAGATCATCAAACGAGAGACTCTAACCGTCTGATGCTTGAGGTCCAGCTGCAGCAATTCGGCGCATGTGTGGCTGAAAGTAGGCATGTGCTTGACGATATCGACTCTCTCAGCGATGTAATAGCGAATCTATTACCGCAAGTCGACTTGCTCATTACCATTGGTGGCGTAAGTATGGGCGAAAAAGATTACCTGCCACAGGTGTTCTCACAGCTTGAAATAAAGCAGCTGTTCCACAAAGTCTCGATGCGCCCAGGAAAACCAATATGGGCAGGGCACTACCAGGAGACTTTAGTAATCGGCTTGCCCGGGAACCCGGTCTCATCTTTTGTCGGTAGTGTTTTATTTGCCCGGCCTGTTGTTGATGCTTTCCTAGGCTGTTTCTCGCGTCGCGTTACTCCGCGGCTTGCTGTCGCAGGTTCTGAATTCAAGTCTAAGGCGCGCTCCGATTTCATGGTCGCACGCTTCGACGACAGCTCAAAGGTTGTAGCAATAATCGGTTCAGGCTCTGCGGATTGGCGTAGCCTCACTGCAACGCAAATCCTCGCCTTGGTGCCACCAAACTCTATAATAGCTATCGGTGATAACATTGAGGTTATCCCTGTTTGATGCTTAAGATATTAGCTATTGTCGCTAGCGCCGCATTGTTGCGCGCTTTCTCACTACCTGGATGGTTTGACTTTGCTTTGCCATGGATGGTTGTGCCAGCCATTGTCTTGCGTATTGAAATACTTAATATGCGCCTGAAATGGCGTTATGAGTACCTATGCGGCGTTCTCTTTTGGCTGTTTGCTTTCGGGTTCTTACATAATGTAAGCCCTCTTGCGGTTCCTGGTGCTGCGATCATTATGGGTGCTACCTTTATCGTTGAAGCATGGGTGTTCCGCAAGCTACGCAGTAAATACTCGGCGGCAACGGCAGCTTGCTTTGCTTTGCCAGCCTGCGAGTTCGTGCGCATGAAATGGTTCTACCTTGCAGTCGGCGGAGTGCCTTGGGCATCCTATGGATTTCCTCTTGCTGACTCAGCGTTTTTGCCACTCGCAAGTTCAATCGGCGAGTCAGGTTTAGTCATCCTTGCCGTTTGTCTTGCAGCGACTTTTTATAGTTGGTGGCGACGCTCAGCTTCAACCGCTTTGCTGTTATGCGTCCTGGTACTGACTGGCGCTGTGGCAACGACCCGTCCGGCGCCTACGCCGTCATCATTGCTTGACTGTCTCGTGATTCAGCCGAGTATTGGCGTTCATCAAAAGAACGATAAGATGTATGCCGAAGAATTTTTCCAGATTCAATATGATCTTAGTGCTGCGGGTATGCGTGCACATCCGCAATTTGATTTGATGCTATGGGCAGAAACTATGTGGCCATTACCAGCTGTTGACGAGGAAGTCGCTGGAGAAATCAGGCGTCCATGGCCCGGTGAAGACGACGAGGTGATTGACCTGGCATCGATGTCGAGGTTACAAAGACAAATGGTGGCGAAACTGATGGATTCGGCACCGAAGGGCAGCTATTTCCTTACTGGCTCACACTTCTACCACGCCGCAAAGGCCGGTGAATATAGCGACCGCTCAACAGACTTTATTCTCTTCAGTAAAGATGGCGAGCTGCTACAGCATTTTTCTAAGCGCAAGCTAGTGCCATTCGGAGAGATACTGCCTTTTCAAAACAATTTTCCCGGTAGTGAATATATATGCGATGTATCCCAAAAATACTTCGGATTGCGACCGGACTTCATCATCCCGGAGGGGGCTGGGCCGCTGCAGCCACGTAAGAATCTGCCGGCGATCGGCGGCGCAGTATGCTGGGAAAACGTCTTTGAGCAGCCTTTTCGCTCTCAAGCGGACTCAGGGGCAACAGCTTTCGCCATCCTTTCTAACGAAGATTGGCTAGGGGCAGACGGGTTAGAAATGACGCAAATGCTTTCAGCCTCAAAACTTAGGTCTGCCGAAACCGGTAGATACCTACTTCGTGCGACCAATACGGGTCAAAGTTGTGTGGTCGCTCCGTCCGGAAGTATTGATATGGGTCCAGCAATTCGCGAAAAGGCATTTTGGCCAGCAAAATTGCCTATAGTAGCCGCCGATTCCGCCACGAACTACCAAAGATATGGATGGCTACTGGCTCCACTTTGGGCATTGATTTGCCTAATAATGTTAGTAGATAATCTCTTATGCCAAAGAAGGATTGACCTTTCTCTTGCGAATAAGTAAATTTTTCTATCAAATTCACTAACCATTCGCCACGGCGGACCTAAACTGTTAGTCGCGCAATTCTGCGCAATCCCTTTTAATTTAAGTACCAACGATTAGATGAGCACCATCGGAAAGTTTTTCATTGTCCTCAACCTTGCGCTAGCTGGGTTATTTGTCGGTTCTGCCGCCTCTCTCATTAACAAAAGCGATAGCTATCGCGTTCAACTCGAGGCTAAAGCCTCTGAAATGGATGCAATGAAAGAAGCGAAAGATGCAGAAATCGCAAAAGGAGCAGCAAACCTGCGCCAGTCTGTAGACGAGCGCATGCGACTATACAGCGAGAATGGTCAGTTGACCGCTAACCTCAGCGCTGAAACCGCGCGCGGTATTACGGCTAAAGACAAGAACGACCAGCTTGAGGGTCAGCTGCAGTCTATCGAAGGCAAGCTAAATGATCTCTCTAGTACCAACAGCGAATTGAATTCAGAATTAAGCAGCTTGCGCCGTCAGTTTGAGTCCGTTCGTAGCGAGCGTGATTCCGCTCTCGATGTTCGTGATGCTTCGGCACTAACGGCGAAAAACGCTGTCGAAGAAGCGAACATGGCTACTGGTGAAGCGTCTGACTTGCGCCTACAGCTAGCTCGCGAAACAGAGCGCGCCAACCAAACTGAAGCTCGGTTGGCAACAGCTGTGTCTCTATACAGCATCGATGTTACAACTATCGGCGCACAGCCTGCAATGGAAGGTACCGTAACTAGCGTTGAAGAATCAGGTGGCGCAACATATGTTGTCATCGATCTAGGCAGAAATGACAGTGTCCAGCCTGGTTATACGTACGACGTGTTTAATGGCTCTGTTTACAAGGGTCGTATTTCTGTTTTAACAGTGAACGAATCTAAGTCGGCTGCATCAGTAGCTATGTACAATGCACCAATCGCTGCTGGCGATCGTGTGGTAACTCGTCTGTAATAGGTAAAATCATGGCATCACGTCGAAGAGCAGCAGCAAAAGCCAGCGATGGCGCAAAAAGTAGCCGTAAAGGCAGAGGTGCAAAAGCTAAGAAGAAAAAAGCACCTAAGGTTAAGAAAGACAAGGTAATCAAGCCAGGTCCGCCCGTAGAAGTCGTTCTCTGCGTTGTTACGGGTTTAATGCTGATTGTCGCTGTGGTCCTTGTTGACCTCGCAGCCGGGCAACAGTTTGGGTTAGGCACTCTTTTCTCCGACCAATATCTAGGCTAGTAAACTCCGAGCTATACAGGCTGTCTTACAATTGTGAGACAGCCTGTTCTTTTTTGGGCTTTAACTGCGGCTGGGTTGCCTTTATACTGACTTTGGTCTCTTGACCGTCCCCGGCAAAAAAAAATGTTTACTTGGCTTCAAAGCAGATTCTCGCGTAATGACCTAGGCATCGATTTAGGTACAGCTAACACTTTGGTAACCTCGCTCGACGGCGACACCTTGATAAGTGAACCGTCCGTTGTGGCAGTATATAAAGGTACTAATGAAGTCATTCTAGGCGGTAACGGCGTAGGAGATGAGGCTTATCGTATGTTAGGCCGCACGCCAACAAACATCGAAGCAGTACGCCCACTAAAGGGTGGTGTAATTGCCGACTTCGAGATCACTGAAAAAATGTTGCGTTACTTTTTACGTAAGGCGCAGGACGGCAAGTCATTAATGAATCCGCGTGTAGTTATTTCAGTGCCATCTGGTATCACAACGGTTGAACGCCGTGCTGTTATTAATTCAGCCGAGCGTGCAGGGGCGCGAAAAGTTTACTTGGTTGATGAGCCAATGGCTGCTGCTCTTGGTGTAGGCATGCCAGTGACCAAAGCACAAGGTTCGATGATTGTCGATATCGGTGGTGGTACTACGGAAGTTGCCGTTTTGGCTTTGAGTGGTCCGGTAGCTGTCAAGTCTGTAAAGGTTGCTGGTGATAATCTTGATGATGCGATTATTGATTACGTGCGCAAAAACCACAACTTGCAAATTGGTCCACAGATGGCCGAAACATTAAAGAAAACTATTGGGTCTGCTGCACCCGTCGGAGAGGAGAAAACTTTAGAAGTTGCGGGCCGTGATACCTTGAATCTGATGCCGCGCAAAGCTGTGATGAATTCAGAAGATATTCGCAGTGCCATTGAGCCAGCATTGAAGGGTATCATGCGCGCGGTACTCGACTGTCTAGAGTTGGCTCCACCAGAGATTGGCGCTGACTTGCTCGAACAGGGTATTGTCGTAGTTGGTGGTGGCGCGCTACTTCCCGGGCTTGATAGCTATATCTCTCAGGGTACCGGGCTGCCATGTACCATCGACGACGAGCCACTAACTGCTGTGGTACGTGGTACAGCTAAGTTTTTGGAAGACCTCGACCTCTATGCGCCTTTCTTGTCTGAAGGAGAGGATCTGCAGTAGTGTTATTCTTGCTTCCGGGTGCTGAGCGCAATCGGAAGAAGCTGTTAACGGTTCTTGCAGTATTATCACTGTGCGTGCAGTCTTGCTTTCCGTCATCGTTTGTTGACGCTGCCGTTCACGAAATTTT
>CAXGOF010000126.1:0-5483 GCA_964011335.1 uncultured bacterium | reverse complement strand
GAACCTCAAGTCGCGACCGCTGTCGCGCCTCAGAGCCAAGATACGGCAGAAACCATTTCCGTTACTCTTAGCCCATCCGAAAAGGCGGCAATCAAGGCCGAACAAGAATTTATCGACGAGATGGCGAGTGAAGGCATCTATCCCGAAACTATTCCAACTCAAATCACTGTCAAGTATCACAAATCAGGCTTGACCATTGGGCTTTACAACGAGTCCTACATTTCCCAAACGGATTACTATCAGCAAGAGCGGAGCAGCGCGATCTACAAAATTATCCCTGATATGAAGATGGGAGCTTTGCTTAAGGCGCTAACCGATGGTAATTTCTTTGAAGACGCCACGGATGGCATCAAGCGTTATACCGGCGCCAGCGTGTCGATTGTCATCCGCCATGGCAACAAGAGCTACAGTTTAGCGTGGGGGCCAAGTGTAAATAAAGAATTGCATAAAGTGACGAACATGTCGGCTGACAGCATTCGTGTCATATACGACACCACCGACTCTATGCAGGTAATAGGCAATGCCAGCGGAGGCGACTTCTTCCAAGAAGAAAGCAATCGCATCAACAGAGAAAACGCACTGCGACGCGTCAAGCCACGCCAATGATCGCGTCACCTCGGCTAATTGTGGTTGTTCCTGCCAGACGTGCTTCAACGCGCCTGCCTGACAAACTGCTCCTTGCTGAATCCGGACGCCCACTATTAGTTCACACGTTGCAGCAATGCGCTAAAGCCAAGCTGCCTGATTTGGTAGTTGCTGCTGTCGATGACTCTGCCCTGCACGAGGTTGCTCTACAGGCTGGCTTTCACGCAGTAATGACCAATCCTGATTTGCCAAGCGGCACGGACCGTGTATGGGCGGCTGTGCAAGAGTATCCGTCGGCCGAGATCATTGTGAATGTTCAGGGAGACGAAGCCGAGATTAATCCCGATATCATCGACTTGCTATGCCAGGCTTTGCTTGATGGCGCGCCAACGGCCACTCTAAGCGCCCCTTTGGCTTACGAGCAGCGCCACGATAATGCAGCCGTAAAGGTCGTTGCGGCATTAAATGGTGATGCCCTGTACTTCTCACGCAGTGCTATCCCTTTTGTGCGCGCAGAAGATGTCGGTGCTCGCCTCCATATCGGAATTTATGGGTTTCAGCGACAATCGCTGCAACGCTTTTCGGAATTAGCTCCGTCGCCGCTTGAGAAATGTGAAAAACTCGAGCAATTACGCTTATTAGAGAACGGAATTACAATGCGAGTTATAAAATGCACGCACGTTAGTGTCGGAATAGATACCCGGCAAGACTACGATATGTTTCTTCAGCGGCAATCCGCATTCCCCCCTGACAATGACTAAATTCATCTTCGTGACTGGCGGCGTAGTATCATCCCTCGGCAAAGGGATCACCACTGCGGCGTTAGCTGTTCTCCTAGAAAAACGCGGACTCAAAGTCGCTATTCAAAAGCTTGACCCGTATATAAACGTCGACCCTGGCACAATGTCGCCCTTTGAGCACGGCGAAGTTTACGTAACCGAAGATGGCTACGAAGCCGACCTCGATCTCGGTCACTATGAGCGTTTCTCTAATGCACCCATCGGTCGCCATTCGAACGCGACTACCGGCTCTATTTACTCTGAGGTCATTCGCAAAGAACGCGCTGGAGAATACCTCGGCCAAACCGTGCAGGTGATTCCGCATATCACCAACGAAATCAAGAAAGCGATTACCTCGGGCGCAGCCGAAGGTACAGACATTTCGATTGTTGAAATCGGCGGTACTGCTGGCGACATTGAATCCTTGCCTTTCCTTGAGGCGATTCGTCAATATGCTCTAGAGCGCCCTAAGACGCAAACCATGTTTGTGCACTTGACGTTATTGCCATACTTAAAGGCATCCGGAGAGATGAAAACAAAGCCAACACAGCAGTCGGTTGGTAAACTTCGTGAAATAGGCATTCAACCGGACGTATTGGTGTGTCGTTGTGAACACCCCATGGCAGAAGGCATGCGTAGTAAGATTTCGTTGTTCTGTAACGTTCGTGAAAACGACGTGATTCAAGAAATTGACGTGCCTACTACAATCTATGAAGTGCCCCTTGATCTACAGAAGCACGGCCTAGATCGCGCCGTAGTTAACCACCTCGAGCTACCCTCTGTCGCAAAAGTCGACATGAGCGACTGGCAAGACTTGGTTACCCGCTGGGCTAACCCGAAACACGAAATTGAAATTGCAGTCGTTGGCAAGTATACCGAGTTACACGACGCATACAAATCGATTTACGAATCACTAGCGCACGCTGGTGCCGCAAATAACACTAAGGTGCGCTTTCGCAAGATTGCGGCAGAAAGCTTGCTTGATTGCGACGCAAGTGAGGTACTTAAAGGCATAAACGGCCTCCTTATCCCAGGCGGGTTTGGTGAACGCGGACTCGAAGGTAAAATAAATGCCGTTCAATGGGCGCGCGAAAAGAACATTCCTACTTTTGGTATTTGTTTTGGCATGCAAGCAATCACAATCGAATACGCGCGAAACGTCGCAGGCATCAAAGACGCTAACACATCTGAAGTTGACGAAAATTGCGCTAACCCTGTGATAGATTTGATGGCTGAGCAAGAAAACGTTTCTGACAAAGGTGGCACCATGCGTTTAGGCGCCTATGCCTGTCGCGTCGTGCCGAATACTAAACTTGCAGACATCTACGATCGCGACATGGTGTTCGAGAGGCACCGTCACCGCTGGGAGTTCAACAACGCCTATCGCGAACAATTAGAGAAAGCCGGGCTAACGGCATCGGGTATTTTCGAGAAGCGTGACTTAGTCGAGGCTGTTGAAATAAGCAATCACGATTTCTTTGTTGGTGTGCAATATCATCCTGAATTTAAATCGAAACCTTTAGTTCCGCATCCGTTATTTGACCGTTTCATCGCGGCCTCACTAAGGCTTATGCTCAACGCTAACTCTACGCAATCAGTAGAAGCATAGTTATGACTGACTCACAAATCCCTAGCGGAGATTTCCGTATTTTTGTTCAGAAGATTGCCATGCAAGGCTTCTTCGCGCTCGGCTTAATCGAAGTCCCTGGTGCCCCTAAGCAAGAGCCAAATCCGAAAATGGCAAACGGTGTCATCGAAGATTTGATTATGCTGCGTGAGAAGTGCGCTAGTAATCTTGACAATGGCGAAGCGCTGACTCTCGATAAGTTTATTACTGATTTGCAACAGCAAGTAGAGCAGCTAAGCAAGTAATGACACGCTACCTCGTAACTTCGGCCCTGCCTTACGCTAACGGTCCGATTCATTTCGGGCATATTGCTGGCGCCTATTTGCCAGCTGACGTTTATGTGCGTTACCTAAAAATGGCTAAAGGAGAAGAGAACGTTTTGTATGTTTGCGGCACCGACGAGCACGGCGTTGCCATCACCATGAAAGCGGAGGCGGAAGGCAGTAGCTATCGCGACTATGTCGACAAATGGCATAAAGAAATTGGTGATTTGTTTAGCAGCTTTGCGATAAATTTCGACATCTTCTCAGGCACTGCGCGTTGCGAATTTCACAAAGAGGCGAGCCAAAAGTTTTTCCAGGTGCTGCTTGATAATGACTTCATCATTAAGCGCACCGAGCAACAATGGTTTTCTAAAGAGAGTCAACGCTTTCTGCCCGATCGCTATCTGCAAGGCACTTGTCCTGACTGTGGTTTTGAAAAAGCTCGCGGTGACGAATGTCCTAAATGCGGATCATGGGTTGACGCACGCGAATTAGGTGATCCGGTGAGTCTAATTGATGGCTCTAAGCCGGTGCTGAAAGACACTACCCATTGGTATATCGACTTACCTTCTTTGCAAAAGGGTGGGTTAAAAGATTGGTACGCCGGTACGCATGCCGAACATCCCGTCAAAGGCTGGAAGCCTAATGTGGATGGCTATGTAAAGGCCATGTTGCGAGACTTGCACGATCGTCCTATCACGCGCGACTTGCCTTGGGGCGTACCCTTGCCAAATGACGTCGAAGGCGCTGAGGGCAAGGTGCTGTATGTATGGTTTGATGCACCGATTGGTTACGTCAGCGCCACGATGGAATGGGCACACAACAACGGCGAGCCGGACGCCTGGAAAGATTGGTGGCAGGACGACGAAACGCGTTTGGTGCACTTCATCGGCAAAGACAATATCGCTTTCCACACCGTTGTTTTTCCGAGCATGTTACTTGGCCAAGGCGATTCATGGGGCGGCAAGAACTTTGTTTTACCCTGGTCCGTCCCGGCAAACGAGTTTTACAATCTTCAAGGAAAGAAATTCAGCACTTCCGAGGGTTGGTATATCGACAACGCAAGCTTCTTCGAGAACTACAACTCAGATTCAGCGCGTTTCCATTTATTGTTATCGGCCCCAGAGACATCCGACAGTGAGTTCAACTGGGACGAATTCCTGTCAACAAACAACTCACTGTTGGCTGACAAAATTGGAAACTTAGCTAGCCGCGTTTTAAAATTCGCCCATAAGCGATTCGACAATAAAATCCCGGCGGTAAATGGAGTACTCGAAGACGAGTTCTTGACAGCATCCCGCGAAAGCTTTGCACAGATTGGTGGATTCATTGAGAACCATGAATTGCGTAAGGCAGCCCAAGCATTAATCGCTGGATGCACTGCGCTCAATCAGTTCTTTGATAAACTCGAGCCCTGGAAAAAAATAAAGTCCAATGACCCTGCCGAGCAGATGTTGTGCGCACAAGCAATCGAGCGCTGTATCGCCCACTTCGATTTATTAAGCCGTCGGCTTTCACCGTTCTGTCCGCGATCATCGATCAAGCTGTCAGAAATGCTCGGTGGCGCTTCGAGCAACAATGGTAACTCATGGGGCAGCGACGAGGTCACCGACGTGCTTGCAGCGGGAACCGAACTCGGCACTGCTGAAGTTCTATTCGCTAAGGTCGACAGCGATGCCATAGCTGCCGAGATCGGCAAACTTGGTGAGGCATAAAAAAGCCCCGGTTCGCAATGAACCGAGGCTAAGAGTAAACGTAACTAATTACTTACCGTTTACTGAGTCCTTCCAAGCCTTAGCAGGCTTGAAGCCAACAGACTTACTTGCTTTAATCTGCATAGTTTCGCCTGTTTGAGGATTGCGGCCGGTACGTGCAGCGCGACTGCGCTTTGACCAGGTGCCGAATCCTGCAATAGAGACTTGGTCGTCTGATGCGACACCATCTTTTATTGCTTGGAATACGATGTTTACAGTTTCTTCTGCGGCCGCCTTAGTAGTTTCTAGTTCAGCACAGACAGCTTCAATTAATTCGCGCTTATTCATGATTATCCGGGTGTTTGAGACTTGGGGAGAGGTTATTTCTGAAGAGTTGCCAGCTCTAGAGGACTAGAGCCGGCTGTTTTTTTAAGAAGCGTCTGATCTACTTTTTCTTGCGGACGACTTTCTTCTTGGCAGCTTTCTTCTTAGCTACTTTCTTCTTAGCTACTTTCTTCTTAGCTACTTTCTTCTT
>CAXGOF010000125.1:0-5493 GCA_964011335.1 uncultured bacterium | reverse complement strand
TTCTGCCTCAGCTTTTGTAGGTCGGGCCATTAAGTTGCGCACCGCATCTTCAGGATTTATTCCGTCAAACAGGATTGCGTAGATCTGTTCAGTAATTGGCATTTCGACGCCAATTCTGTCCGCGGCTTGGTGAATCGCTTGGCACGTCCACACTCCTTCGGCAACTTTTTCGTCACGCGCCAAAATATCATTTAACTTCTCACCGCGACCTATCGCTTCACCGAGTGAGCGGTTGCGCGAATGCTCTGAGTAACAAGTAACCATCAAATCTCCAGCGCCACTTAAGCCAAAGAAGGTTTCGCGGCGTGCGCCAAAGTGCTGACCTAATCGTGCCATCTCGACTAAACCACGTGACACCAACGCGGCCTTAGCATTATCTCCCAGGCCGACACCATCAGCGATACCTGCGCCCAGAGCGATAATGTTTTTCAGTGCGCCGCCTAACTCCACTCCGATCAAATCGTCAGCAGTGTAAACACGCAATCCGTCAGACGACAAATGAGCTTGCGCCTGTTTTGCCATTGCTTCATTCGGTGCCGCCACCACTACCGAAGTCGCTAAGCCGCGCGCAGTTTCTTCAGCATGCGATGGGCCGCTCACGATTCCGATTAAGTCGGGCCCTCCAAAAAACTCGGCCAAGATTTGTGTAGGACGTTTTAGCGTGCTCAACTCTAATCCTTTTGATGCTGAATAAACGGGCAACCCACTTAGCTTGTTGCCGAATTCCTCAAGTGACGTACGAATAAATTGCGTTGGGATAACACTATAGACCTCATCAACATTTTCTAAAGCCTCGTCAACATCTGACGTCCACAAGATATCCTTGGGGATTTCAATCCCTGGCAGATAGCGAGAATTATCACGCGACTTTGCGACTTCGGCTGTGTAATCAGCCTCGAAGCCCCAAACATGAACTTTGCGTCCGGCGCGATGTAGACAAAGAGCAAGAGCCATTCCCCATCCCCCGTCGCCAAGAACTAAACTTGCTTTTTGTGTCATTTCTTCTTTCTTAATGAGAGTTCTTCACCGCGGAGTAAACGCATAATGTTACTACGGTGAGTGATATATAAAAACAAACCTGCGAACAATGAAAAATATTTAATAGGGTCTTCGACGCCGGGGTAATTAAACATACTGAGCGGCAAGGCGACGCCCAAGGCTAAGGACCCCAGGGACATCATGCCGCTAAGGAAGACGCTACTAGCAAAGGCGACGCCTGCAATAAGAGTCGGAAGTGGCGCTAATATCAATAATATCCCGGACAGTGTGGCAACACCTTTTCCACCACTAAACTTGAAATAGAGCGGCAAGATATGGCCAAGATAAGCTCCGGCCCCTACCAGAACCGCGATGTTGATGTCATTTGCGAAAACGAGCTTGGCAATCAATACTGGTACAGCGCCTTTCAGCATGTCTAGCCAATAAACCACAACTCCGAGTTTTTTTCCGAGAGCACGACCCGCATTTGTGGCACCAAGGTTCCCGCTACCCACCTCGCGCAAGTTAATCCCTCTTAGCTTCGCCAGGAGCAAAGCAAAAGAAATCGAACCTATTAGGTAACCCGAAACGGCGCTTAAAATGTAGGTGGTATTCATTTATGCTGCTTACAGAATAACGAATCTAATTATAAAATACTAAGCCTTGAAAGATATCCTTAATAGTGTATGCTAAGGCGCGGGGCTCTCCCCCCTCCTAACTCAGAAATAGAATCATGACCTACGTAATCGCCGAACCTTGCGTAAACACTAAAGACAGCGCTTGTGTTGATGTTTGCCCTGTTGAATGCATTTATGAATCCGAGCCGCAACCGGGCACGCTCAATCTACCCATGTTCATCCATCCAGATGAATGCATAGATTGCGGTGCCTGCGAGCCCGAATGCCCAGTCGAGGCTATTTATCCTGAAGAAGACCTACCAGAAAACTGGGGGCCGTTCTTACAGGCGAACGCCGATTTGTCTGCTGAGGTGTAACTACATACCATGCCATGCTAATGTATGGCATGAAGACACTCGCCTTTTGCTTATCTTTTATTTTCTTGGGGCTCAATTATGCAGCCTCAAGCTCTTCGCCGCCTGCTGAAAATGGGCAGCTGTTCGTTGATGTTGTCGAGTTTGAGTTCGCCAAAAATTATTACGAACTTATCTCTGCCGATGAGAACACCTTTGTCGTAATAGAGCGCATTGACACCATCCAAGATCGCTCAGCGGGCTCTAACGGAAAATACTCTGCCAACAATAAATCTGGGCTATTGAAATTGTTCATGAAAGCCAGCGACAGGCGGCGCTATGAAAATATATTAGCACCTTCTGATATCGTCGGCAATGGCTCGCAAGGGCTGGCTGTTCCTGTTGGTTACACCCTCGAAGCGCTAAGCACAGACGGCGTGAGCAAAGCTATTGTTTCATACCGAGTGTATAGGCAATAAAAAAAACCGCGACCTGAAAAATCAAGTTACGGTTTAATGTTTTGGAGCGGCCGAACGGATTCGAACCGTCGACAACTACCTTGGCAAGGTAGAGCTCTACCACTGAGCTACGGCCGCGCTGTTAGGGGAAAAAAGATACCCTTTACAGTACATCTTGTCAATTCTTTTTAACGAATATTAGTCTTTTGCGGCAAGACTCTGTACATCATTGTCGCTAAGCGACAGATACTCAAGAGCGCGTGATTTAATATGCACTTTGACTTCTTCAATCGACATTTCGCCGAGTTCAATTTGGCCGCCAGCCATACGACCATGTCCGCCGCAAGCACCTTGTTCACCAAGGATATGCCGTAACGCTGGATAAGCGTCGGCGCCAGACATATCGCAGCGCAGCGAAACTTGATAGCGACCATCGCAAGCGCCACCAGCCAATGACCACTGCTGACCTTCAAGACGTAAAAACCAGTCAGCTATCTCGGCCACACTCTCAGGACTAATAACTTCGTCCATAAGTGTGAGCAGCAGTGTGCCGTAATCTTGGCAGTCGTTGATCCCACGATGCATTTGCTTGAAGTATTCGCGGCTTAGTGGCGGCTGGTCAATGGCTCCGATTATTTGACGGTCGGCATTAAGCTCAAGAGTGCGAAAGGCTTCTTCATCGGCCGGAGTCGCACCTCGTAAAAGATTGTTTGTGTCGTAACGTACGCCGCAAAAAAGCGCCGTTGCTGTCCGCCGGTCTGGGTGAGTATCGTAATGTTTTAATAACTCATAAACCATGGTAGATGTCGCGCCGAATTCTGAATCTACCCATTCAAATGGGATGGGCCCAGCACCTTCATCAGTGATGCCATCGTGGTGGTCAAAGACTGCTAGCAACGGGATTCCATCCGGAAGAGGGGTGTGACTGAAACACGGCTGTGAATCGACGACAATCATTCCTGCGTAATTTGCAGGGTCAACCCCACCCTCTGGCATAGCCTCAATGCTCAACAAATCGCGCATGGTGATGTTCTCGGCGCGGCGAATACGGCCCTCAAGCAGTAAATCAGTGTCAATAGCGAACTTTTGCTTAAGCAAATGCCCAATACCTACAAGCGCACCAAGCCCATCAGGATCAGGATGGCGGTGGGTGCACAGCAGAATCTTCCCATTTTCTGGTAAGATGCTAGAGAAGGTTTCGAGGTTGGGACGGCTCACAGGGGGGCCAAAATAACATATTTTTGCCTAACGCGGGTGACTCTAGTTCGAATGCTTTATAATTAACTACGCGAACCTTTTACATAAAATAATGATTTCAGCCTCAATCCTTGCCTTCTCAAGCCTGTTCGCTCAGGCTCAGCACCCAGAACCTCATACACAGAAAGTCATCGTAAAAAACGGTAAGGTCATCACCGAGCTAGGGTCTGAAGCAAATACTGACACAAGTAAAGAGATTTCCATCACTATCCACACCAGTGATGCTCATGAAATTCTTAGCGGCCTTGATCAAGAAAATGGTGCAAAGGTCATGGGCAGTGTAAAAATGATTACTATCGATGAAGATGGTAATGAGCAGCACGTCGAATTCGATTTAGGCGATATGCCAGAAGGTTTTGACTTTGATATCCACGAATTGCTCGGAGAGGAATTGGATGGGCTTCCGATTTTGGGCGAGATGATGCGCGGCCAGCAGGGAGACTTTGATATTGAAACCGACAGGTTACACGGCGGTTCCGAACACGATGGTTGGGGTGATGAGCATGACGGTGCTTGGATGTTTGGCAGGAGTGACATGGGTAACAACATGCCGCGCATGATGGATATGGGCAACATGGGACAATTCATGATAATGACTCCACCTATGATAATGGACCTAAACAGAAATCCGTGGAGCAACAACTATCGCGACAATAATGATATGGTCAAAGAGATGCATCACCGCATCGACAACCTTGAAGATATGGTCGAAGAAATGCATCACCGCATCGACAACCTTGAAGGTAGCTTAGAAAATATCGAATCAATGCTCCACGAACTTCTAGAACGTCGCTAAAATGACGGCACAAACAATTGTTTACTCCTGTGTAAGCACGAACGACTAACCACTTAATGCGCTACTTACTTCCTTTACTATTTCTTCTTGGTGCTTGCCAAGATCCCCAGGTTCAACCAGCCACCGATGGCAGTACTCAAACAGTCGCCATCCTTGCTAGCAATGTTGATAGTAGCCCATGCGCGATGCAAGCAGACTGTGAAGCTTGCGCTTCAAAAGGCTCTATGAAAAGCGATGCCGGCTGTGACAAAGAAGGATCTGCTTGCTGCGGGCAGCCTGTATGCAAAGAAGAGTAATTTTTACTCTGCAAAAACCCGTCATCATTACGATGACGGGTTTTTGCATTGGTGGCGATATTTATTAAACTGAAATTTCGCCGTCTGGCACTCGAACATCGGCGCGTAATTCCAATACCGGATCAACCACCTCGTACATAAACTCGCGAACTTGATTTGGAGCACGTCCTGTGAATTTAGACGGATCTAACAAACTATCAAGGTCATCGGCCACGGCAGCAAAGGCAGGATCGTTCTTTATCCGCTCAAGTAAATCGTTGACGCCATCCTCGGCTTTCAAACGATAAGCAGCTTTGTGGGAGTGCACACGAATCGCTTCGTGCAACTCTTGACGGTCACCGCCCTTTTGCACGCATGCCATTAGGATAGTCTCAGTAGCCATGAACGGTAATTCTTGAGCGAGATTTTGTTCAATCACGCGAGGGTAAGTCACCAAGCCACTTGACACATCTTGCACTAATAGCAAAATCGCATCTACCGCCAGGAATGATTCTGGAATCGCGATACGTCGGTTAGCAGAGTCATCGAGTGTACGCTCAAGCCATTGGTTGGATGCCGTCTCTAAGGCATTCGGCGCGAGGTTAAGCAAGTAGCGTGACAAAGCACAGATGCGTTCACTGCGCATTGGATTACGCTTATAAGGCATTGCGGATGAACCAATTTGGCTCTCACCAAACGGCTCTTCGAGCTCGCGGCGGTGCGCCATCAAGCGGATGTCAGTAGCAAGCTTAGAAGCTG